>NZ_JBQSVL010000085.1:0-11133 GCF_052376215.1 Psychrobacter sp. AOP7-B1-24 | reverse complement strand
GTCAGTTTTCTTAGTCATCGTTTTGATGATTTGGAAACTGGCTCTTTTTTTGTTTTGCCAGAAGCCTAAGAACTTAAATACATGAACTTTAGTATGCTAATATCTCATTATATGTATTATAAGAAATGTAGTTGATTTACTTAGCCACATTTTTATAGTCAACTCACTTAACTATAATTTAGTAGCCAAAACCTACCACATCATTCAACCACACCCGAACTGGCAGCGACGGTAAGTAGCTTTGTCCAAGGAAATACAAACGCAGAACGACATATACTTTTATAAAAGTTAAATAACCAAATAAATCATTCGCTAATCAAAGGGATTTCGATGAACTGTAAGCTATTTTTATCTATCTTGAGCATTGGGTTTCTTACGACCACCTTTAGTCATGCTGATGAGAGCGTTACAGCCAACATTGATGCTCCTTCAGTTGCTAGCAAACTTAGCGATATTAATCGTAATGATTTAGCAATTGCTAGTCCGCTAGGTATTATAGTTGGTGAAGACTCTATTGACGTGGCAATGCAAAAGTATCCAAATCTAAGGTCATCGCCATGGGCTTTGAACAGTGCAGGATTTAGCTTAATTCCATTAGGATATAATTTTTCTGGTGTTACTCTTGATCCTATTGAGCATTCAGGTATGAATGGCGTTAGTTTTTTATACGACAGCGCGGGTATTATTCATCAAGTATATATTACATTTGATCCAAAATTCATATCCTACGATAAGCTATATACTAATTTAAGTGAGCAATATTTAGAAAATCCCATGGATCTCGGCAGGTTAAATAACTCTTATGCCTACATTGATCGTTCATATGAAAAAGAGTGGAATGGATTTTTTTTGAAGAGGAATATGCAATTTGTCGCTAACAATTTGAATATAGATATTGTTTCGCCTACATACGGTCAAATTAAAGACAGCCCAAGTATGACTTCTTCGATGAAAAAGTTATCCGGTGAGCTAAAAATTCAATTACATGCAGAGCCCAATTGGATAAGACAGCCTTACGAGAACAACACAACTATATCTTATATTTCTCCATCCTTAACCAGCCTGCGTCAGCAGCAATTGATTCTTGTTGATGAGATATATAGTAATTTATATCAAATTGAAGAGAAAATGACTACCTATTTAGAGATCAGAGAACTAAGCACTGCGTCTATAGCATCAGTAAAATCTCAGCTACAACAACTCGCAACGACTGAATATTCATTTTTGCTCTATGACCAATATCATGATTTTTTGACACGTTTTGTGGATGCTAAGTTAACACCAGACTCTGATGAAGCAACTGATGAATTTTATAAATCAGTTCTCGATAGAACCAACAAAGATTTACTTTTATCCGATATAATAGAAAAATATAGCGCCCAAATAAACAATGTTAGGCAATCCGATAAAACAGATAAAGACCAACAAATTGAAGACATTTCACGTCGTTTTGAAGCTGAATTGCAACCTTTATCTGATGAAATTCAAGCGCAGAAAGACTCAGAGAGACGTACACTTTTATAAAAGTTAAATAACCAAATAAATCATTCGCTAATCAAAGGGACTTCAATGAACCGTAAACTATTTTTATCCATCTTGAGCATTGGGTTTCTTACGACCACCTTTAGTCATGCTAATGAGGGCGTTACAGCCAACATCGACGCTCCTTCATCAGTTGCTAGCAAACTTAGCGATATTAATCGTAATGATTTAGCAATTGCCAGTCCGCTGGGTATCACCGTTGGTAAAGACTCTATTGGCGTGGCACTGCAAAAGTATCCAGATCTTGAGCTGCTTTCCTCAAACTACTCTAATAGTGATGAATTTAATTATTCGCCTTTAGGGTATAGAAAATATGCTGTGGAGCTTGACCCAGAAAAAAACGCGGACATTGAACACCTGGCGTTTTTGGTTGATAGTAACGACATTATTCACGAGATAGGAATTTCATTTGACTCTAAATCTGTATCTTACGACGATCTGTACGCCGATTTAGGGTCAAAGTATGTACAGCACCCAATCTCAGTCGACTATCTCAATAATTCTTATGCATTTAGTTCTGCTGACGACAGTGAATGGTGGGGATATTATATAAATAAAAACACGCAATTCATCGCTAAAAACGCACATATTGACGTGGCCTTTATGCTAGATGGTACGACTCAAGATGCTTTTGGTGACACTGTCTCGAGTAGAGATTTAAACGGTGATTTGAAGGCTCAATTGGACGTAAAGCCTAGCTGGATAAAAGAATCACCTACCAAATGGTTGGGGGTAACGTATCTTTCTCCTTCAATGGTGAGCATGCGGCATCAAAAAGATTTTTTCGTCGAGAAAATATTTAAAAATGTATATCAAGCTGACAAAGATCTGAATAGATTATATAAAATGACGGATGCACTCAATTTAATGGTAGGTGCTATAGAGAATCGTGCTCAGCTTGAAAGGCTTCCTATTGATTATATGTTCGTTGACCACTATCCCTATTATGTCATTCTGAGTGATTTTGTCGATGAAATGCCTACACCAACATCTGATGAGGAAGCTATTAATCTATATAAGGCAATCGCCGCGCGAACCGAAAAGGATTTAACCCTTATCAATATTTTTGAAAAATATGGCACGCAAGCATATGATATCACGCAGTCTGATGTGAAGAATAAAGATCAGAAAATCCAAGAGATTGCGCATCAGCTTGAAGCAGAACTACAATCCTTTGATTATAGTTAAACTAATGGAATCTGGTGTTGCTAAATACATGTCAGCAACACCTAATCTTTAATGACTGATAATGAGTTTCAGCTATAACAAACCCATCATAAAAGTAACCATCTCCCATTCGCATGAAGCAATTGATGACATATTAGATACCCGCTAAAGCACAAACCAGTAAAACTCCACTCCTCCTATTTCCTAACTAAATACACACTATCTAACACAGACGATATTCAGCTTTGTTAAAGTAGCTCATGCAAACACTCTACTAAAAGGCAGCCAGTCATGAGCTTACTTGATACCCTGAACCTCTCCTACCCTATCGTCCAAGCACCAATGGCAGGTGCAACCACGCCTGAACTGGCGGCGACGGTGAGTAACTTTGGCGGACTGGGCTCATTAGGATCTGGTATGACAGCACCAGATGTTTTAACCAGCCAAATTGATACCATTAAATCGCTCACCGACCGACCTTTTATGATCAACCTGATGGTGCTCTCCAAGCAGGAATATACGACCATTGATACCGAGCTCCCTGCTTGGCTAAGTAAGTATTATCAGGACAATACTATCGAATTTACACTACCTGAAGGCCCTGCTCAGAACTTCGCAGAGCAGCTGCAAGTGCTCTATGACAACCCTGTGCCTGTCGCCAGTTTCACTTTTGGTATTATCAGTGCCGAGCAAGTTCAGCGTCTGAAAAATCTAGGTACACTCGTCATCGGCACCGCCAATCACCCGTTAGAAGCGAGGGCATGGGCAGATATTGGTGCAGATGCGGTATGTGTACAAGGGGTCGAAGCTGGCGGACATCGCGGTGGTTGGTTGCCGCAAAGTGAGAGCGATCCATTGGGGCTGTTGACGCTAATTACCCAAACGCGTGCCTGTACCGATATTCCGTTGATTGCAGCGGGTGGCATCATGAACGGACAAGCCATCAAAGCGGTTAAGGCAGCAGGTGCTGAGCTGGCGCAAATAGGGACGGCATTTTTGACTACTGACAAATGCGGTATCAATGACATTTATAAACAAGCGCTACTCGATGCCAGTTATGGCAAACGCAGCGCTGAGACGCGCTTAACTCAATTGTTTTCAGGCAAGCTCGCTCGTGGTTTATTAAATGACTATCTACATAATTTTGCCCAATTTGAAAGCGCTGATACGCTACCGCCCTATCCACAATTAAATGTTATGACCAAATTTATGCGAGCTCATGCGTCTCAGAACATGGATGCAGAACATTTGTCTTTATGGGCAGGACAAGGAGTTGCTTTGGTCAAGCAAGAAAGCACGACTGAGCTGCTTAAGCGGCTGGTAAAGGATTTATAAAGTTACTCATCTTTTAACGTTGCGCGAAATTTTTTATAATCCTCTGCTGTCTCTTTTACCGACTCGATCATCGGTACGTGACCGACTTCTGGCATCATGATAACTGTCGACTGCGGGATGATTTCTTTAATCAATGCAGTCGTCTCAGGCTTGATGACTTGGTCCTGTTCACCCCAAACGACCAGCGTCGGTATCTTATAGTTGGCAATGACTTTGGCACGCTCTTCGACATTGTCAGTGACGATCTGCTCTAGTATCTTGGACTCAAGCGCTTTATTAGCAATACGCTCTTGCGCAAACACCGCTTGTACCGATTTGGGCAAATAAGGCGGCTTATACATGACAAAGTCATACATATCGTAAATATCTTCCGTCTTATTGATCAATAGGGGATTGTTCTCAAGCGTGGCATTTTCAAGCGACTTAGGAATACCTGCCGACCAAAACCCTGCACTGTCGATGAGCCATAGACTTTCGACGTCGTCTGGATACTTTGCTGCGTAAGCCACACTGATAGCCCCACCCATCGAGTTACCACCAATATGAATATTGGACGCCAAGCCCTTCGCTTGTATCAACTCATGCAGACGTTGCGCTTGGGCCTCCGCGCGATAGTCCGCAGTATCCGGCTTACTCGAATCTCCAAATCCTAGTAAATCTGGAATAACAAGGTGATAGTCTGCTAGCTTGTCAGCGATACGAGTGAAATTATCTTTATTACCACCAAAACCATGAATCAATAATAAAGGCTCCGCATTGATCGTATTATTTTCGGCATACGTAAGTTGTTCACCAGAAGCGAGTGTGAATACTTTAGTTGTGAGGTCTGCTTTATTGCGCTCGTGTTGGATAATTTTTTGAGTCGTATTTACGGCCAGTGTATTGGGTGCGGTGGTACAGCCAACGACTGACAAACTGAATGCAGTGGCAAGGCTTAGGCGTTTTAATATCATCGAAACTTCCCTATTAATATATATAGTCAACGAACTACTAAACAGCTACAGCGTTACCCTCCTGCCTACCTTCTTGGGAGGTACTACCTGTGCTACCTGCACTCGATATGACATTGAACTATAATACTCATAATTATCACTGTTTATCTTATAAAATATACGCTTATATCATTCATTGTATGTAATTGACACAATGCAGGACAACGAAAAACTATGGCAAAACGTCCCACCATCAAACTGCGCACACGGCGCAAATATTACCGACTGATTTTTACGGGTATTATGGCGATGATGATGTCACTGATCATCTCGACGGCCTTGTTGGTAGTGAAACAAGGATTCATTGACGGTTTCTTTATGGAGTTAATGCATTCGTGGGGACTGGCCTTTGGCTTTGCTTGGCCAAGTGCTTATGCGTGCGCCTATGTCGTACAAGAGCATATTCTCAGCCGTATTGAGTTTTACTAAACCTTCTAACCCAGTTGCACGTTATCACCGATAAGTTGTGAAAATCTAGTAGCCCTCTACGCTAAAAAACCAGTTAAGATAAGGTAAATAAACTATTTCGTAGAGACGGCTATGAGCCAATCACGGCGCACTATTGAGCGACTACTCACTCAAAAAACACTACCAATTCAGCACACCGCTGCGGCAGCTAAGTCGCTAGGCATCTACCCTAGCAAGGATACTTGGCGGACATTCTTTGACAAGACCGCACTGATTATTGGCGTGATTTCCCTAACATTAGCACTAGTGTTTTTTATTGCCTATAACTGGCAAGATTTGAGCAAGATAGGCAAATTCGCTTTGGTTGAAAGTGCATTAGCCGTTACGATTGCGCTTTATGTGGCACTGTCTTTTAGAGGACGATTCAAACTTATTCGTCAGTTGCTTTTGCTTATTGCCAGTGTGATTACAGGCAGTTTGTTGGCACTATTCGGCCAAGTCTATCAAACAGGCGCAGATACGTGGCAGTTGTTTGCCGCTTGGGCAGTACTGATCATTCCTTGGGTGCTTATCGCGCGCTTCCCAGCACTTTGGTTACTATGGCTAGGGTTATTTAATACTGCTCTTATCTTATCTTTTAGTGTCATAGATTTAGGATTTGTAAGCTACCTATATCAAAACATATTACAAGTAAGTATCGTTGCCTTGGTCAACTTTATCGCACTAAATTTATGGTTATTCTTTATTGATAATCAGCGCTTGTCTTTAAAACGGTCAATAACTCCAATCAAAAATAAGCTGCATTGGAGTACTTATATTGTCGGTCTACTCAGCACTTGTATTACCACTCTCCTAGCTATCGTAACGATTTTTGATGAAGTAAATACCTCCACGCTACTAATACCTCTTGCACTATGGGCTTGCTGGTATGCTTTTATGGTTTGGCGTTTTTATAAGCATACCATTAACCTACTAATGCTGACTTATATGTGTGGTTCTATTATTACCATTATCATGTCTTGGAGCATTAGACTGTTTTTAGATGGCTTTGACCTTGGTGGGTTTTTATTTCTAACGCTGCTACTCATAGGTATCAGCTCAGCAGCCGTCATTTGGCTACGTAATGTCGCACGTCTTGGTAATAGCAACGGTAATGGCAGTGAGAGCGAGAACCAGCTTACAACAACCATAATCGAAGGACACGAACTTAATAACGACTCAGATAGCGCTACTAATAATCACTCCAACAGCCATGTAAATAGCCATCTAAACCCTACGCTGTTACAGCTCCAACAGCTTGGTCTAATTGATGTTGATGCTATTGATATCGATGACAACGCTCATGAGCATACCCCTTGGTTTATACAAACACTGTTTGGCTTTAGTGGTTTACTAGCAAGCGGTCTTTTCATTGTATTTTTATTATTGTTATTAAACGGTATCAGTATCTTTGAAAGTGTCGCAGGCTTGCTAGTGACCGGGCTATTACTCAGTGCTGGAGGTTTTGCGCTATTTAAAAACAATAACCATAAAGACAATACTTTTATTAGCAGTTTAGCTTTTACCATTAGCGTCTCAGGTCAAGTTTATATTGCTGCCGCTTTATTGGAAGTTAGCTTACCAGAACCTATAGGCATTTGGCTTTTCTTGCTTATTCAAATAGTTATAACTACCATCGTACCGAACCCTATTTATCGACTATTAAGCGTAGGTGTCGTCATAGGTTGCCTAATTTATCTACTTAACTACTACGATATACCTGAGGCCGTTTTAGGCGTATTGGCGCTGATTACCGTGATTGGCAATCTACAACGCTATGAACTATTGCAGTATCTATCAGCACCAAGACGAAATAGCAGATTTGAGATTATAAACGCAGTGGCTTATGCTAGCGCAGCCATACTGTTAGCCGTCTCAGTGTATTTTATTGCCGCTGAATATGGTAATGGCTTTGGCTATAATGAGGAGGCATTCTTTTATAACTATTTCTTAGCTCAAACTCTGCTTACCCTTGCCAGCTTATATGCTGCGTACTTACTACTCAAACGCTATCACATTAAATTCGTATCACTGTTAGGAATGATAGCTACCGCCGCTATCATCGTTTTGGGTGCACTATCGGTCTATGTGTCAGGACTGCTCGCGACTAGTTTGGTCATTATCATCGCCATGGCGAACAGCCAAAGAGTGTTGTTAGGTCTGAGTATCGCCGCTCTGGTCGGCTATATATTTTGGTACTACTATCAGCTGGATACCTCGTTATTAATTAAATCTCTCTCTATGTTTATTATTGGAATCGCGATATTGCTCATGCGTTGGCTGCTAGTGACCTTCTATCTTACCAATAGCGTCACGCCAACAAATATAAGTGATACCAGTCATAAGGAGCGCCTACTATGATCGACAATAAATCAAGCTTGGTAGTACGACATCCAACGATGACACCGCAACCGTGGTGGCAAAAGCGCGCATTCAAAATTGGCATTGCGCTATTGGGATTGCTACTGGTTATCACTACTATGACTATCAATGTGGCTAAGTTTGAGACCCATCTGGCTATGGGTAACACCGTACTATTAAAGCTAGCTCCGATCGATCCGCGTGGGTTTATGCAAGGCGATTATATGACCTTAAATTATGATTTGGAGTCTGATGTATTCGATGCTTTACCACCAGACTCTGCTAGTAGAGAAACAGAGGCTCAGAGGTTTGAGCAAAACTTCCGTAAATATGATCCTAAAGAGGGTTATGTTATTGTAAAAACAGATAATCATAATATTGGTCAATTTGTACGTTTAGCCGACAATCAGCCTGATGATCTAGCAGCGAATGAAATGGCGATTTATTACCGTGCTCGTAACGGCAGAATAAAACTGGCAACCAATGCCTACTTCTTTCAAGAAGGTCATGCTGAGTCGTTTGAAGCAGCTAAATATGGCTTGTTTCGAGTCAATGACAAAGGTGAGCCGTTACTCACGCACATGGTCAATCAGCAGTTTAAGATAATAAGAGGTGTCAATAATCATCACGCCAGAGAATAAGCTATAGTCACTCCACTATAAAAGTTCTACTGCGTTAACCTCGTTTGAAGTATTTAATATACATCTACACTCGGTTGCCTTGTACTACTTTTAAATTGAATCGACTATAACCCGCCTTAATGTAAGCCAAACTTTCTATAATGAAAGGCTTTTAGCAAGAATGTATCCCAGCAGTAGACGACCAGTCTATTTTTAAGTATAGTGCTTTAGTGAGTAGGCAACTTAGTCAGTAGCCAACCTATATAGTCGATCTACTATAAAATAAATACAGAGATGCGGATTACATTTTGCGCCGCCTCTGTCTGCGTAGGCACAGCAAGCAAGTAAAATGTCATCCGTATCGCATGGTTGTATCTCTTTTATTTGGGACTGACTATAGTTGTAATATCATTTTTACTCAAATAAAAATAAAACCGTAAGCGATTCCGATAGACTCATATTTCAACTGTATTTCACACCCCAATAAATAAACCAAATAACGAATAAAGGACATTATTATGCGCAGCGCAACCTATCACAGTTTTGGCAAACCAACAGACGTACTGAGTTTGGCCGAGAGTCATACCCCCGAACCAAAAGAAGACGAAGTCCGAGTCAAGACCATACTCTCCTCTATTCATAACCATGATTTATTGACCATTCGTGGACAGTACGGCTTTAAGCCAACACTGCCAGCCATCGGTGGTAGCGAAGCCGTTGGTATTATCGATGCCGTCGGTGACAATGTGACAACCCTCAAAGTTGGGCAGCGGGTCGCGGCGGCGAGCGTGCAAGCGACGTGGGCCGAATACTTCACCGCAGCGGAACACATGATATTCCCTGTGCCTGATGATTTGGAAGACGAAATGGCGGCGCAGCTCATCGCTATGCCACTCAGTGCGCTGATGCTGATTGAGTTTTTAGCACTAAAACGCGGTGAATGGGTTATTCATAACGCCGCCAACGGTGCAGTCGGAAAATCACTCGCCATGTTAGCCGCCGCACGTGGTATCCATACTATTAATGTCGTAAGAAGTAGTGATGCTATAAAAGAATTAGAGTCGCTAGGCATCAAAAACAATATCAACTCCTCAGATGACGATTGGAAAGACCAAGTCCGTAAAATCCTTGGTGAAGACAAAATCAGTGCGGCAGTGGACTCGGTCGGTGGTGACTCCAGTAACGATTTGCTATCACTATTGTGTCATGGCGGCACGTTAGCGTCGTTCGGCATTATGTCAGGAAAACCAATGGTGCTAGATCCAACCCATATCATCTTTAAACAAGCGCTTATCAAAGGGTTCTGGGGCAGCAAAATCAGTCAAGAAATGAGCGTAGAAAACAAGCAACGCTTGATTGATGAACTAATCAAACACGCCATCAATGGCAACCTAAAACTGCCTGTCGAAGCAACTTTTGATTTGGCAGACATCACTAAAGCAGTGGATGGAAAATTGCAGTCAGGTAAAAAAGGCAAAGTACTTTTGAAGCCATAAACCTGCACTTTATGGCTCATAAAATACAATAATTTAATAAGGATATAACCATGTCAAACGATAAAACTTTTAAAGCCTTAGTCGTCGAAGAAACCAACGATGGCGAATTCAAAAAAAGTATCCAAGAGCGCAAGGTTAGTGACTTACCAGAGAATGACTTGCTCATCGAAGTGCATTATTCATCATTAAATTTTAAAGATGCCATGTCGGCATCGGGTAATAAAAGAATCACCAGAGCGTATCCGCACACCCCCGGTATTGATGCCGCAGGCGTGGTAGTGAGCGATAAATCAGGCACGTTTAGCGCAGGGCAAGAAGTGTTGGTATTCGGCTATGATCTCGGTATGGATACAGATGGTGGTCTGGGTCAAATGATTTCTATACCCGCAGATTGGGCGCTGGCTTGTCCAGAAACGCTAACACTAAAAGAAGCGATGACTTATGGGACTGGCGGCTTAACCGCAGCGCTAAGTGTCCAAAAGCTAGAGAAAATGGGCGCAAAACCAAGTGATGGCCCAGTTGCTGTCACTGGTGCAACAGGCGGCGTGGGTACAATCAGTATCGCTATCTTAAAACAGCTCGGCTATGAAGTGATTGCATTCTCAGGCAAGCCAGAGCAAAGCGAGCATCTAAAAACATTGGGCGCGAGCGAAGTACGTCATCGCGACACCATCAATGAAATCGGTAATAAACCTGTCGGCCGTGAGCTATGGGCAAACGCCATTGATACCATTGGTGGCGATTACTTACCTAACCTGCTCAAGCAAACCAAATCTGGCGGCGCGGTGACCAGTTGCGGCCTAGCCAGTGGCGCTGATTTTTCGATGTCAGTGATACCTTTTATCACCCGCGCGGTGTCGCTATTAGGTATCGATTCGGTCTATATTCCGCTGGCTGATAAAGAAGCCATTTGGAAGCGTGTCGCTACTGATATGAAACTGCCTAATCTAGAGAGCTATGGCGAAGAGATTACGCTAGAACAAACGCCAGAATACTTAGATCGCTTTATGTCGAGTACAGTGGTTGGGCGTTATGTGGTGAATGTGAAGGGTTAGGATTTTAGCTTAGTAATTAAGAATTATAAAAAAGGCAGCATCTCTTTTGAGGTGCTGCCTTTTACTTTGATAGCGCTAATCTACAACAGTGATCATGATAGGAAGAACGTAAAAAACC
>NZ_JBQSVL010000084.1:0-12073 GCF_052376215.1 Psychrobacter sp. AOP7-B1-24 | reverse complement strand
TGCAAGAGTCACTGACAACATCTTAGAGGACATCACTGCATGGCAGAACCGGCCACTGAGCAGTGTTTATCCTATCGTCTATTTGGACTGCATCGTCGTGAAGATACGTCAAGACAAGCAGATCATCAACAAGGCTATCTATCTGGCGCTAGGCGTGGGACTTGATGGTAAAAAAGAGCTGCTTGGTATGTGGCTCTCAGAGAATGAAGGCGCTAAATTCTGGCTTGGTGTTCTCACTGAGCTACAAAACCGCGGGGTACAAGATATTCTCATTGCCTGTGTCGATGGTCTAAAGGGCTTCCCTGATGCCATTAACACCGTTTACCCCAACGCTCAGGTTCAGCTGTGTATCGTGCATATGGTGCGTTACTCCATGAAGTTTGTACCATGGACGGATAAAAAGGCCGTAGCAGCTGATTTAAAGGCCATCTACGGTGCTGATACGCTTGAGCTGGCAGAGGCCAACCTTGAGCACTTTGATGATACTTGGGGTAAGGACTATCCGCACGTGGTTAAGTCTTGGCGCAATAACTGGGAGGGCTTAACGGTGTTCTTTGGTTATCCTAAAGATATCAGAAGAGTGATCTATACCACCAATGCGATAGAGTCGCTAAACAGTGTGATTCGAACGGCGGTGAATAAGCGTAAGGTGTTTCCCTCTGATCAGGCAGCATTCAAGGTGGTGTACTTAGCCACCCAGCAAGCATCCAAAAAATGGTCGATGCCAATCCGTAACTGGACGTCTGCTTTAAATCGCTTTATGATTATGTTTGATGATCGTATCAGTAAGCATTTAATCTAAACGGCAGTTACACAGAATTCGGGATGGTCTCAGAATGCTAGGATTAGCATAACTCCAGCTATCAGGTAAGTCCCATCACTTGCCATGACAATTAAGCAAAAAAAAGCAGATATCATCGATATCTGCTTTTCTATTGTTACAAAGCGGCTTCTAAATGACGCTTCAAACAACCATTAGCCTTGAGGCTTAATCAAATACTTCTCACCAGTCGCTTGTTTGCCATAGGCGGCGATTGATTTTAATTGCAGTGCTTATTCTAGCGTGACTTCATGAGTATAGCTGCTCGCAAAGGTGGTGGTGATTTCTTCTGCCACACGCTTACGCATTGCTTTCACCGTTTCACTGCCCAGCTTGCCAAGTGCATTAAATAATAAGAATCCATTAACGCCCCACGCAAAACCAAAGTTACGGTTTAGGGTGATCGGGCCGCGGTCTAAGGCACCATAAATATAGGCTTGTTTAAAGGTGTCTGACCCATAGACGCTGTATTCTTCTACATCGTGAGTAATTGCGGCTTCCATACAGTTTAGAATATCGCTGGACAGCTTGCCGCCGCCAATAGGGTCGAATGAAATAGTCGCGCCTGTTTCGATGAGCGCTGTGGTTCTCCGTTATCGATGCCGAATGGCCGGCTTTTTATCGGGCATTTTTACAATGGCTAGCGCCAGATAACTTTGATGAGGTCGGCAAGCAGCGAGCCCGACTGAGCGAGTTAATTCAAAAAGCTCTTCGACAACAGCTGTGAAGAGCGGCATCCATATACAGCCAAGACCACCTAACAAATGACTGCAGTGCGAATGCTGCAAATTGAGCTTTTATTTCACGTCATAATTTCTGGTTTTTCAGCATAAACTGACAATCACTCAGAATATAGACCTCTCTTCTAAAACTATTATTCGGTTTTTTTAGAGGATTGATAACGCTGGTAGTGTCTTTGGATCTCTATATACTCAGCAATACGCTTCGCATCATGCCACACACCCCAAATAAAGCTAGAGCCTTTGCCCGACAAGTACGGCAACCCGACAAAATAAATACCCGGCTCGCTAGTGACACCTTTGTTGTGTATCGGTGCGCCATTGTCTGCAAAAATATCAAAATCGAGCCAGTGGTAATCATAGCCAAAGCCAGATGCCCAGATAATACTGGTGATATTATCTTTGTCAAAATCGAGCGCGTCGATGGGCATGGTCATACACTCAGGCATATCCATCAACACTTTTGCTTCAGGCTCCTCAGGCAAATCTAGACCATTGTTTTCAATGTATCTGTCCATTTCTTCAAGATTGTCTAAATAGCTTTGTTCGGCACTGACGATGTTATCAACCAAATCATCGTTAAACGATACAGTATGGTCGGTAAATGCCTTGGTCATGCCAACTAGGGTGATACCCTCATGACCCATCTTTCTAAAATCAACGCTTTGTCCGCCATTCATACCACTCACTGCAAACCCCTTAATCGGCCGTTGCGGCGGCGTGGTCTCATGCCATGTGCCCAAAACACCCAGCCACCACACGTTGTCTCTGTCTCTGTATTTGCGCGGCGGACGCTCATGCGGGCCAACGGATAAGTATACCTTTTTACCTGCACTATTTAGCTCTGAGGCAATTTGCACTCCTGATGAGCCAGCACCGACGATCAGTACCGCACCCTCAGGCAGCTGCTCGGGATTTTTATAGTGATCCGAGTGTATTTGATACAGGCTGGTGTCTTGTGGGGCAATTTTAGGAATAAGTGGCTTTTGAAACGGTCCTGTGGCGACTACGACATTATTGGCAAAAAGCGTGCCTTGACTGGTGGTGACGCTAAAGCCTTTTTTGTTCTTATTTTTAACGATGTTTTGTACTTCTACGCCCGTCTCAATCGGTGCGTCAATCATCTTGGCATAGTTTTCAAAATACTCAGCGACTTCGCCGTGCGGCACAAAACTGTCTGGATCATGAGGGAAGTCCATATTTGGAAATTTATCATGCCAGCAGGGACCGTTGGCGACTAATGAATCCCATCGACGCGTGCGCCACGCCTCGGCAATTCTATTTTTTTCTAAGACGACATGCTCAATACCGAGATGGCCCAAATGCTCACTCATCGCAATACCTGCCTGACCTGAACCCACAATCAGTGTGTCTACACTTTTATTATCGATTGACATATGACCATTCTCTCTGCATAAAAATTAATATTTTGAATCATTACTTTTTGAAGATATGACTCTCTATCAAGGTCACATCCACCCAAATCATATTAATTTTTCTGTATTTAAAATGACAATCGTATGTCCTGAATAGCTACCTCAAAAAAACCGAATCACTCTGATATGGCTTAGCCTAACCACTGGAAAGGAAATCTTAATTTGCCTTGAATTTGATTTGCGACATACTGTTTGTAAGGCGATAGCACATCCTTTAACCATTACATACTGTCCATCTTCTTGAAGAATTGAGACTGATAAGAGATCAACCATGACATCTATGAAACATACCCGTATTCGAACCTTTAATACCCAAGAAACTTACCCTGAGCAAAATATCGATAACGACTTGTGCCAAGCAGTCGTCGCAAAAGGCAGTATTGTGTTTTTGCGTGGGCAAATCGGCCAAGACCTAGATACGAGTGAGAGCGTGTGTGTGGGTGATGTCAAAGGCCAAACCGAGCAAGCGATGCACAACATCAGTATGCTGCTAAAAGAGGCAGGTGGTGAGCTGACTGACATCTGCAAAATCACCATCTATATCATAGACCCCAGATACCGCGAAGACGTCTACCGGGTGGTTGGGCGCTGGCTAAAGGGTGTACATCCTGTCTCTACGGGCATTGTAGTCTCTGCGCTAGCACGTCCTGAATGGCTGGTTGAGATCGATGCGACCGCTGTAATTTAAAACCATAATTATACTAAGGATATATAATGACATTTTCTATTATTGCGCGATGTGAAAAAACAGGGCAGTTGGGTGCAGCGATCAGCTCCTCATCACCCGCCGTGGCCTCTCGCTGTATTCGTGCCAAGGCAGGCGTTGGCGTAGTTGCTAGTCAAAACATCACTGACCCTAACTTGTCGCAAATACTGATTGAAATGATGCAATACAACCTAACCCCGATCGATGCCGGTCATGAGCTGATTAAGAGCACTGAGTTTATTCAGTATCGGCAGCTGATGGCACTTAGCGCGACCGATGCACCTTTTGTATTTAGCGGTGAGCATACCTTGGGGACGTTTGCGACTGCGCAAGGTAAACGTGCTGCCTGTGCTGGTAATATGCTGTCTAGCACAGCTGTTCCTGAAAAGATGCTCATGACTTTTGAGCAAAGCGAAGGCTCTCTTGCCAGCAGATTGCTTGAAAGCTTAGTATCGGGTTATCACGCGGGCGGTGAAGAAGGGGAGGTGCATTCGGCAGGCTTGCTGGTAGTAGACAAAGCCACGTGGCCGATTGTCGATCTACGAGTGGATTGGTCAGACACGCCCATAGAGGACTTACAGAAATTATGGGACATATATGAGCCGCAATTAGATGACTATATTGTGCGAGCCTTGAATCCTACCATTTCACCGAGCTATGGCGTGCCTGGAGATTTATAAACCGCTATTTAATAAAAGGATCTATCGTGTTAAGTCGAATTACGTTACGTCAGATGGAATATTTTGTCACTACCGCAGAAATCGGCAGTATCATCATTGCCTCTGAAAAAATACATATCTCCTCGCCGTCAATATCGGCTGCGATTGCACATATGGAACAAGAGCTTCATGTCCAGCTGTTCATTCGCCAGCATGCTAAAGGCTTGCTTTTGACCGAGATCGGCGAGCAGGTCAAAGATGCCTGTAAAGTGATTTTGGCACAATCCTCTGATCTGTATTCAATGTCGGCTGACTTCACAGGCATTATGCGCGGCAAGATCAAAGTCGGCTGTTTTTCAGCCTTTGCGCCTTTTGTTTACGCTGAAATCATACATGGATTTGCAAATTTGTATAAGCAGGTAGATGTAGAAGCGGTGATTGACGATCATCACAATTTAACGCAAGAGCTCACAAAAAACACTTTAGATCTGGCTTTACTGTACGACTTACATATCGATGAGAACGTCATCAATTTTACACCGCTGGCTGACTTACCGCCGTACGTTTTATTGTCTGAGACGCACCCGCTGGCCAAGCACAAGGCGGTGACGTTAGAAGAGTTGGCCGAATATCCAATGATCCTGCTCGATATGCCCTACAGTAATGACTACTTCCTATCTTTGTTTCGCAAAAACAACCTCAAGCCCAACATTATCGACACCTGTAAATATGTTGATGTGATTCGCTCGATGGTGGGTAACAACATTGGCTACACCATCTTAAATGTTCGCCCAAAGAGCAACTTATCTAACGATGGTAAAAAGTTGGTCATGGTTAGAATATCTGGTGATATGAGGCCCATGAAAATCGGCATCGCCACGCCCAAAAACGCCACACTGACCAATGTCCAACAGGCCTTTTCAAGTCGTTGCCAAGCTTTTATTTCCAACCAATACATACCTGGCATGAGTGTCTCGTATTTCTCCGAAGCACATATCAAAAACCAAAAAGAATAAGGAAGGCAAATGCAACATCACTCAGAATGCCTAGCCGTATTAGAACAACTCATTGCTTTTGATACCACCTCTTATAAGAGTAATTTACCACTGATTGACTACGTCAAACACTATTTAGATCATAAGAATATCGACATCACTATCGATTATAACGACGCGCAGAACAAAGCCAATCTATTCATTAGCACAGGCCCTAAAGACAGCGCTGGCGTATTGTTGTCAGGCCATACCGATGTGGTACCTGTTGATGGTCAAGACTGGGACACTAACCCTTTTGAGGCCGTCATAAAAAATAACAATGTTTATGGTCGTGGCAGCGCCGATATGAAAGGGTTCATTGCCTGCGCGCTAGTCATAATGAAAAGGGCCGCGGACATGCCCTTAACTTATCCCCTGCATCTGTGCCTATCCTATGACGAAGAGATCGGCTGCGTGGGTGTCAGGCACATCCTAACGCAACTGAGCAGCTTAATTGTCCCGCCTAGAGTGGTGATTATAGGGGAGCCGACCTTGATGGATGTGGCTACCAGTCATAAAGGCAAAGCCGTGTTTCAAGTGCAGTTTTATGGCACAGAAGGACACTCCGCTCTTGCGCCAAATTATACCAATGCCATTCACGCGGCCAGTGCCTTTGTACAAAGCTTGATTGACAGTCAGCAAGTGGTTGCCAAAGAAGGACATCTGGATACGGGGTATGACATTCCTTACTCCACCATTCATGTAGGCAAGATTCACGGCGGTACCGCGTTAAATGTCGTACCCAATCTGTGTCAATTAGATTATGAAATTCGCAATGTCGCAGAAGACAGTATTGCCGCGATTCAAACACAGATCTTAAAGGATTTTGCGGCAAAAGATGCCAGCTATCGTTATGAGCTGCAAGACATCAATCAGTATCCTGGGCTAATGACCAACCAAACGCAGCCAGAATTAAAAAGTATCCAAGCGTTATTGCCGCAGTCCAACATCACCAAACTCTCTTTTGGTACAGAGGCAGGCTTGTTCCAACAATGTTTTGACTCTCCCATTTTGGTCTGTGGCCCAGGCTCTATCGAGGTTGCTCACAAACCCAATGAATACATTGCTATTAGTCAATTAAACGCTTGCAGTCACTTTTTAGACAAGCTTGTTGCGACGTTGTTATAGCTTCATTCCTTAACGAATTTTAGAGGACAGATCATGCAATTTGATTGGGCATATACTTTTAGCTTGCTAAAAGACACAAACTTCTGGCAAGCCACCTTAACTGTGATTGAACTTAGTGTATTGGTATGGATTTTGGGTATCGTCCTAGGTTTTGTGATGGCACTGGGCAAAAAATCTAAACTCAAACCTGTCTCGTTATTAAGCCGCGCTTATATCTGGTTATTTCGCAGTATTCCTTTGTTGGTACTTTTGATCTTCATTTACAGTATGCCGCAGGTGTTTCCACAAACCAGCGTGATCTTATCTTCGTCGTTCATGTCTGGTCTAATTGCCTTAACGTTATGTGAGACCGCCTATATTGCTGAGATTCATCGCGGTGGTCTCAACTCAGTCCATCAAGCTCAGATAGAAGCAGGTAAGGCGTTAGGTATCAAGCCGATGGGTATTCAGCGACTGATTGTGGTGCCACAGGCGCTAAGAATCGCCTTACCTACATTGAGCAACGAATTCGTCGTTATCGTTAAACTCACCTCACTGGTATCGGTTATTTCTCTGACAGAAATTCTACTGGTTGGACAGCGTTTGTATGCACAGAACTTCTTGGTGCTTGAAACCATGTTGGCGGTCGCGTTTTACTACATCTTGATTGTCACTGTTTTTGGCTTCTTGATTCAACGCTTTGAAAAATTTATCGATATTACGCAAAAGAAGCCCGGTATTTTGAAAGAAGGTGAGTTGGTTGGTAATATCAGTAGCAATAAATCATTGAATAATTACAAAGAAATAAACCAAGAACGCAAAGGTGATTATGCACTGGAAGCCATTAATATTCACAAATCCTATGGCGAGCACCATGTACTAAAGGGTATTGACCTTAACGTGAAATGGGGCGAGGTGGTGTCTATTATTGGCCCATCAGGCTCAGGGAAAACTACTTTTATTCGTACGTTAAATAGCTTGGAGACACTTAATAAAGGCACGGTTAATTTGATGGGTAATCCTTTTCTAAAAGATACTGTTCTGACCGATAAATCTAAGCCCTTTAAAGAGCAAATTATAAATATCGGTATGGTGTTTCAGAATTTTAATTTATTCCCGCATAAGACTGTTTTAGAAAATATCATGCTGGCACCTCAGTACCATAAGGTATATGACAAAGGCATCAATCAGCTGACCGCAATTGCGATGCTCGACAAAGTCGGTATGAAGGCCCATGCAAAAAAATACCCGCATCAGCTCTCAGGTGGGCAACAGCAGCGGGTAGCGATTGCCAGAGCTCTCGCGATGGAACCTTCTATTATCTTGTTTGATGAACCAACGTCTGCCTTAGATCCTGAGCTGGTCAGTGAAGTATTAAGAGTAATGGAACAGCTTGCCAAAGAAGGCTTGACCATGATTATTGTCACGCATGAAATGAGCTTTGCATTCGATATTTCCGACCGTGTCATCTTTATGGAAGGTGGTCATATTGTTGAGCAAGGATCACCTGAGGTACTGAGAAACAGTACCAACGAGCGCTTCAACCAGTTTGTACAAAATATTAATTAAAAGTAAGAACTCGTTTTCATAGATCAGTTTTTATATCAATCAGAGTCGCCAAAAAAGCCCTTATATGATCGTATATAAGGGCTTTTTCTTTAGTATTGCATTTTTTATATCAGACAAGTATGGATAGGCTGGACAAACAAAGTTTTTACTAAAAAAATTATTCAATAAAATCAGGTTCTTGTATCAGCAGTAACCTTTTAATCTCTTCTAAATGTGCTTCGCTAAAGTCCTCTATAGACTCCCAATCTTGAGCCGTCTTTTCTGCGACGTCATCAGGGATGAGGCGCAATGGCTGATTGGTCGCATAGGCGGTTGTGAGCACTTGGCAGGCGCGCTCAATGGTATACATGTCATCAAATGCCACACCGATGCTGTGCGAGCCGATAAGTACCCCGTGATTGCCCATCATCAGACGACTATGCTCGCCTAATAAGCTGGCGAGTCGTTTGCCTTCCGCATTGCTATCAGCCATACCTTGATAACAATCATCGTAGCTCACACGATTAAAATAGCGCGCCGTGTTTTGATCAATCGGTTTAATGGTCGGATCTTTTAGCGTTGAGATGGTAGTCGTATAAATCGGATGCAAATGCAGCACGCATTTGATATCTGGTCTTAATAGATGGATTTGACTGTGTATAGCCCACGCGGTTGGGTCAATTTTTGCCAATAACTCATTATCAGGATTATTGGTATCTAACAAGATTAAATCACTCGCTTTAATGGTCGAAAAGTGTTGCCATTTTGGATTGATCAGAAATTGACTACCATCTTCAGATACCGACGCACTGAAATGGTTGGCGACTGCCTCATGCATGTTCAGACGTGCAAACCAACGAAAACAAGCGGCAAGGTCAATGCGTGCCTGTTCTTCGCTTTTAAGATTGTTGTTTTTAAAGTCATTCATAAATCACCTCTGTATGTAAAATTATTACTATACAGAGTGTATTGAAAACAAAGCGATTTTTTTAAATAGGATTTGCAGTAGTAGTGGGTAGGTTTTTCAAAATTGCTTTTAATAGGTCGTCTTTAGTATAACTGAGTTAAGCGATAAAGATGTTACCAACACATTTAATACGGTTGTTTAAATTCATTAACCCACTAGGAATGACTACGATGAAGCCATTAAAAATGATATTACTTTCTGCCGCTGCAGGCTTAGTATTAAATGCCTGTTCGAGTGAAGCACCTACCAGTAGTCAAGAAAGCAGCGCCACTGCTACTGAGAGCGCAGGTGCTGATAAACGAGTACTAACCATAGGCTCTGATATGACCTTTCCGCCTTATGAGTATTTGGATGAGCAGGGCAATCCGGGCGGGGTAGATGTGGAGATTATGGCCAAAGTAGCGGAGCTTAATGGTGATATCACACCCAAATGGGAAGATACCAGATTTGCAAACCTCATTCCTGGGCTAAAAGGGGACAAGTTTGATGTGCTGTATTCAGCAATGTACATCACTAAAGATCGCTTAGCGCAGATTGATATGATTCCTTATTACAAGACCGACATCTCATTGCTGGTGCGTGGTGACTCAGACCTTGCACCTCAAGGGGCAGATGACTTATGTGGTCAAAAGGTTGGTGCGATGAAAGGCACAGAATTTGTCAATCAATTAGGAAAAATATCCGCCAAATGCGTGGAACAAAACCAAGGCGCTATCGAAATTCGTGAATACGAAACCTCACCGCAAACCTCTCAAGCATTGCTCTCTAGAGCTGTAGATATTCAATATGATGATGCTGCCGTCATGAAAGCCGCGGAAATGAAACTTGGCGATCGCGTGAAAATCACTTCAACACAAGAGCTATATCCTATTGTCGGCGGGATTAGTGTGAAAAAAGGTGATACTGAAACTTATCAAATCATCTCGGACGGTATAGAAAAAATGAAACAGTCTGGTGATCTAGAAAAAATACTGAGCGTCTACGGTCTAACCGTTCCAAGCCAAGCAGATATCGATCAAATAATGAATTAATCGGATAAGCAGCATAAGTAAAAAAGGAAGGAGTATTAAATGTTAACCAATGAACAAATTAAGCAGTATCACGATAGAGGTTATTTAGTAGTAGAAAACGCTATTGACTCTACTGATCTCACAGACCTTCTTAATCAAATAAATTTTTGGATAGATGAGAGTAAGGTACATGCCGAAGCTTGGGGTTCAACATTAGATGGTAGAGCAAGGTTTGATATCGATCCAAAAGATCACAGTGCTAAAAACCCCTCTCTACGCCGTGTTACATCACCGACAGAAATATCTGAGTCCTTTGCAGATATAGCACTTAAATCCAATATGTCAGAAATGGCAAGCGACTTGATAGGCGGTAATGGCACATGCTTTCACCATAGTAAAATCAATGCCAAGTTGCCCAATACGTCGACTACCGTCAAATGGCATCAAGACTTTCCATTTACGCCGCACACCAACGATGACATGCTGACGGCACTACTAATGATCGGTGAGGTTACGATGGAAAACGGACCACTACTGGTGGTGCCCAGTAGTCATAAAGAAGATCTGTTTTCCCATTGGGAAAATGGGAAGTTTGTGGGTAAAGTGAGTGATGACATAGAAGCGAAAAAATGCCAACAGTTTGTACCCTGTATCGGTAAGCCAGGTTCTATATGCTTTATGCATAGTAGGTTGCTGCATTCATCAGGGCCGAACAAAAGCGACTTGCCCAGATACTTATTCATCTCCGTATACAAGGCAGAAGATGCACATGCGCTATCACCAAACCCGCTACCAAGTAAGCATGAAGGCGCTTTGGTAAAAGGCGTGATAAGTGGTAATGTTAGATTGACTCCCAACCTTGTACAGCTGCCAGAAATACCTAAGGGTGCATCGTTTTTCACTCAGCAAGAAATGGCAACGATGGGTTAGTCTGATTTTAGATTTTAAATCTGGCATATTGTCTAATAAGATTATTTTAGTATCAAAGGTTAACGAAATGAAAACAATATTAACATCCCCTATTGAAGAGAAATGCGCTTGGTTCGGCAATGATATTATCAATAATAATGATTGGATAATTAGACTTGATGATTATTTATTGTCAGTTTTGGATGCGGCACATCAGCATATCACTAATCTAGGGAAAAAAGCTCCTCACTTTAATAAAGATGATATACATATTAAAGATGAAAAGTTTTTAAATTTTATCGATAAAATATCGGATCAACTTGAGAATGGCTATGGTTTTATTGTAATAAAAGGCTTAGATGTCAAACGATTTAATGAAGAGGAGCTTATAGATATTTATTATATCTTGGGCTTGTATTTAGGTATGCCTGTAACCCAGAATATACAACAACAACTGTTAGGCTATGTGGAAAATGCAGGGGATGTAAAAAATAAACAAACAAGAGTCTATCGAACAAATGCTAATTTACCCTACCACTCTGATATGTCGGACGTTGTAGGTCTTCTATCCATAAGAAAAGCGAAAGAAGGTGGGGAAAGTAGTTTGGTAAGTTTTGCGACAGTTTATAATACAATTTTAAAAGAATATCCAGAGTATCTAGCCTACTATTATCATCCAGCTTATTATAACCATCTTGGTGAAGATGAACCCTCATTAAGCCCCATATTTAGTTATTGGGAAGGCAAGCTAGCATGTCGGTACCTAAGACAATATATTGAGGTTGGACATGAAAGAAAAAATATTCCATTATCTAGAGTACAAAAGGACGCACTTAATATTTTCGATGAAATAAGTCATCGAAATGAGCTAAGAATTAATATGATTTTAGAGCCTGGTGATATACAACTATGCAATAACTATATTGTAATGCATTCAAGAACTTCTTTTGTAGATTATGATGAGATAGATAAAAATCGTAAGTTAGTAAGATTATGGTTGAAAATGCCTAATGCAAGGCAATTAGCGCCTGATTTTCCTGGTAGAAATGGTTTCTCATCTATCTCTTGAACTGAACCGCCCCGACTATATCGGAGAGTGGATTGCTTGAGTCAGGCAGCTTTGTCTGACTCACAAAG
>NZ_JBQSVL010000083.1:0-12379 GCF_052376215.1 Psychrobacter sp. AOP7-B1-24 | reverse complement strand
ATGCTTATCTACTACAGCCCCCTCAATAATTATACCTTTGTCACTGAGGCCAATTTTGGTGATGCAAAGGTTGCCCATGATACTGCACAGTTCTTTTTGAACCAATTACTTGCCAACGGTACGACGAGTGCATTGGTGTTTTCGACCAGTCATCCGCAATCGGTAGAATCTTTCTTTACGGAAAGTGCCCGGCTGAATACGCGTATGATTACGGGCAATGTACTGATGGATCAAAACGCACCTGAGAATCTTTGTGTGTCTACTGAACAAGGTATACGAGATACGCAGAATATCATTGATCAATGGCATGAGCATGGGCGTCAGCATGTGGCCATTACGCCAAGGTTCGCAATTACCTCAACACCAAAACAATTGCAAATGACAGGTGAGCTATACCGCAGTTACGATAGTGTTTATCTGCAAACACATTTGGCAGAAAACCTTGAGGAAATCGCTTTTGTCCGTGCGCTGTATCCCAATCACAAAGGTTATCTGGACGTTTACCACGACATGGGCTTACTCGGTAGACGAACCACATTGGCACATGGTATCTACCTTGAGACTTCAGAATATGAGGTGTTACGCGATACAGGCACTCAAATAGCGCATTGTCCAACTTCCAATTTATTTTTGGGCAGTGGTCTGTTCGATTTGTCCAAAACCTTGAGTTATACGGGCGTGAGTATCGCCACTGATGTAGGGGCAGGGACCAGTTTATCGATGCTGGCGACTTTATCAGAAGCTTATAAAGTTCAGCAACTACAGAAAAACCCATTATCAGCCCATCAAGGGTTGTACCAGATTACATTAGGCAATGCTCAGTCATTATTACTAGATGATAAAATCGGTAATTTTATGCCGAACAAAGAAGCTGATTTTGTTGTGATAAATATGGGTGGTACGGAGTTGCTTGAGCGGCGCATGACGCATACCAAGTCACTTGAAGAGCAATTGTTTGTATTGATGATGATGGGAGATGACAGGGTAATTGAGCAGACCGTTATCGCCGGCGTGAATCGTTATAAAAAATCGATAACTGTATAGATCGTTTAAATGCGACTCAAAGTCTATTTATAGCTTTAATAAACAGACTTTGAGCGTGTTTTGTGATGGTTTTTTAACGATACTTCATTTGTTAGGGTTGTATCGTTATTCAGGATAATCGATCCAAACCCAGCCGTTTTCTAGCCATTCGCTTAAATCATCTATGTCAACACCCGCGACATCTTGACTGGTTAAATGCTCGCCACTGGCCAAGCGTATCAATACCGCCGTTGCGGTATCATCTAGGCCATCAATACGTTGACCGTTTGCATATAGTAGGATGCCATCATCAGTTTGGCTGTAGATTAAGCGATTATTATAGTCGGCTTGCAGTGTGGCGCCTTCAGCCAAGGCTTGCATCAATTCGTCCGTATTCAACGTTTCTTCTGGTATGAGCACATCATATTGACGCTTGCTCACCACTTCAGACACTGCTTGACGAATGATGTTGTCACCACGTTCAGATTGTAGCATTTGCAATAATTGGTTTTTAATGGCTTCGATACTGTCAGCTTGTAGCTCACCTGATGCTTGTAGCGCTTGTGGCAATAACATTGGTATGAATAAATCGCTGTCGTTGGTTGCGATATCAGCCATGCTATCGATGACTTGCATCAAATTGGGACGACGGCAACCAAACGAAAAGGTCAGACAATCATCTTGTGCCATGCCAAAATGTGATAATTTAGGTGGTACATAAAGCACATCACCTGCTTCTAAGACTTCATCAAATATAATGTCACCCATATCATCAAAGAGTCTGATGGGCTCATCAACGACAAACTCAGTGTCTTTATCACAAAATTTCCCCAACTGCCAACGACGATGACCATAACCTTGCGCCAAAAACACATCATAATCGTCATAATGTTTGCCTACTGATCCGCCTTCGGGCGCGTATGAGACCATGATATCGTCGCGTTGCCATTGCGGAACAAACTCAAAAGCTTGCCACAATTGACCCAGCTCAGGCGACCATTGTTCCAAATTCTGTACTAAAACTGTCCATTGTTCAGGTAAATTATCAAAATCTGTTTCAGTCAATGGGCTTTTTTTTAGCTGCCACTGTGGTTGACCAGCAGTCTTGGTTGCAGACTGGGTCAGTAGGCGTGCTGAAGCATCTTCTTCTAGCGCTAAGCCTAGCATATCATCAGGATCAAACATGCCGACCAGCTGTGGCAAGCCTTGCTTGATCAGCAGTGGTTTTTTTTGCCAATATTCTGCTAGGAATTGTTCAGCAGTGATAGAGGCTGGCAAGCATAGAGGTATAGAATTCATGAGTAAATCCGTGTCTTTATATAGATATAAGATTAATGGTGATGATTGCTTTATAGGAATGTTTTAATAGTTTATGATTATCACCTATCTGATGGCTAATAATAATTACTATCAGAGCATACAATCAATGGTAGGAAATTTATGAAAAAATTACATTTTATCGTCATTATTGCCAGTGTGTTCTTAATACAAGGCTGTGTACATAAGCTTGTGACTGTACCTGCTAAAATCGCTTACAAAACCACGAAAGGTGTGGTGAAAGGTACGGTTGCAGTGGGTAAAGCCATCATACCGGGTGATAGCGATGATGAAGATAAAGATGACTAATTCGTTGTTCGTTTATGGTTTGTATTAACGATTTGCTTGTGATTCTAATTCTATTGTCTCGTTACGAGTTTGGTATAAAAGAGTACTTGCAGCAATAAGTCCACCGAGTAATGCTAATGCCATGTCTTTGTGGGCATCCCAAACATCACCTTGCTGACCATTATAAGCTTCTGCTGCTTCTGGCGATAAGGTGGTGGCGATTCCCCATTCTAATAGCTCATAGAGCAAACTGGATGACATGTTAACCATGAGCGCAATGGCTATCAAAAGTTTGATGGATGATATCTTAAAGATAAATTTTGAGCTCTCAACCATCGCACTGAACAGCAAAAGCCCATAGCTAAAATGTACTAGCCTGTCATACATATTCCGCTGCCAACCAAATAAATCGTTTAAGCTGACGCCAAATATGAGCTGTGTCCAATCATCATAGGGCACATATGAGTATAGATAACGCGCACCGATAATATGAATGAATAGAAATATCGAAGCGAGGGTATAGGCGCGCGAGCTAATATGCCAATAGCGATAGGCTAGCAGCATCAACCCTAAAAAAATCAAGGTACCCAACTGATGTAGTAGGTAGCTTGACCATTCTAGAGGCTCAATACTTGCCAGCACCATTACGATGAATACCGCAACAGTACTGACAACCACAGATTTAAAATTTCGCTGCATTTTGCTCACTTACTTTTTGCTTGCTATTAGGGCGTGTTCTCATTTTAAAAATAGTGATAAAAATGAGAACACGCCCTAGTAATTAGTCGAATGGCTAATGGTGGTTAAAGCTTGGCAATCCAATCTTTAATGGTAAGGGCTTGCTCAGTGGCATTACCAATATAAGTCGCTGGTGTCATGTCACGTAGGCGTGCTTTGTCAGCGTCGCTCACGGTAGACAGTTCATCACTTTCAACAAACGTTAGCATCGCTTCACGAGTCATGGCGTTACCACGGGTCAATGCTTTAAGCTTCTCATATGGGTTTTCCACACGGTAGCGACGCATCACGGTTTGAATCGGCTCAGCCAATACTTCTTGTGCATTGTTCAAGTCGTCATTCAAACGCTGTGCATTTAGTTCAAGTTTACCAACGCCTTTCAAGCAAGCATCAAAAGCGATCATGCTTTGTGCCAGACCAACACCGATATTACGCAGTACGGTTGAGTCTGATAAATCACGCTGCATACGTGAAATTGGTAGCTTTTCACCCAGATGTGCCAACATGGCATTGGCAACGCCCAAGTTACCTTCAGAGTTTTCAAAATCAATCGGGTTGACTTTATGCGGCATGGTAGAAGAACCCACTTCGCCATCTTTTAGACGCTGTTTGAAATAGCCTAAGCTGATATATTGCCAAATATCACGGTTAAAATCGATCAAGATAGTATTAAAGCGTTTGACCGCATCAAATAGCTCAGCGATATAATCGTGTGGCTCAATCTGAGTGGTGTAAGGATTAAAGGTTAGCTCCAAACGCTGATTGATAAATGCTTCAGCATGTGATTGCCAATCTACATCAGGATAGGCTGAAAAATGAGCGTTATAGTTACCAACCGCACCATTGATTTTACCCAATAGCTCAACTTGACCAATTTGTTTGATTTGGCGGGCTAGGCGATAGGCCACGTTTGCCATTTCTTTGCCAAGGGTCGTTGGGCTGGCTGTCTGACCATGTGTGCGCGACAACATAGGCTGCTCGGCATGATTGATGGCCAAATCAACGATGCTATCGGTCACTTGCTGCATTTTAGCAACCACAATCTCGCGGCTGTCTTTTAGCATCAACGCATATGATAAGTTGTTTATGTCTTCACTGGTACAAGCAAAGTGGATGAATTCTAGTGAATCAATGAGTGCGTCCTGACCACGAAATTTGTTTTTGATAAAGTATTCAACTGCTTTTACATCGTGATTGGTGGTTGCTTCGATATCTTTGATGGCTTGCGCATCGTCTTCACTAAAATTATCAACGATAGCATTTAAAAAAGAATTCGTTGCTTCATCAAATGCTGCCAATTCGCCGATAGCGCTATTATCAGCCAATGACTGCAACCAGCGAATCTCAACGGTGACGCGAGCTTTGATCAGACCGAATTCAGATAAATAAGGACGTAAACTGTCGGCTTTAGACGCGTAACGACCGTCGATTGGAGAAAGGGCTGTCAAGGCAGAAAAAGAGGTGGTCATAATGATCCTTTAAATGGTTGTTGAGAATTAAAAATGAAAGAAAAAAGATAATAAATTAAACGATGTGGCCCATTTAGATGACTATCGAGTGAGTTAAAACCCACATGGCGCATCGATAGATTCAATCACACCGCCACCCAAACAGACATCATCGATATAAAAAACGGCTGACTGACCGGGAGTGACGGCACGTTGTGGTTTATCAAATATAACGCGGACGTCGCTTCCGTCATCACTTGTCGCAAAAACGCGACACGCTTGGTCTGGCTGGCGATAGCGTGCTTTAGCCATACAGCGTAAACCTTTTAGGCTAAAAATATCGCTAGGTGGCAAACCATCTACCCAATCCATTTTATAAGCCGTCAGCTCATTACTGAGCATCATTGGATGTTCGTGTCCTTGACCGACGATCAATTGGTTTTTGTCCAAGTTCTTTGCCAGTACAAACCAAGGCTCCTCAGGACGATCTTTGACACCGCCGATACCGATACCGCCACGCTGACCTAAGGTGTAATACATCAGACCATCATGAGTACCGATAGTATGCCCATCGTCGGTCACAATATCGCCTTTTTGGGCAGGCAAGTACTGTTGTAAAAAGTCCTTGAAACGGCGTTCACCGATAAAGCAAATACCTGTAGAGTCTTTTTTATTGGCAGTAATTAGGCCATGTTCTTCAGCGATTTGACGAACAACAGGCTTTTCAATTTCACCCACTGGAAATAGCGTCTTGGCAAGCTTATCACCACCTACCGCATGTAAGAAGTAACTCTGATCTTTATTATTATCCAAACCGCGTAATAACTGCGCAACCTCAGTGCCGTTGTCATTTTCATAATTTACACTGCGGCGGGTATAGTGACCAGTGGCGATATAATCAGCACCAAGGGTCAAGGCATAGTCTAAAAACGCTTTGAACTTGATTTCTTTGTTGCACAAGATATCAGGGTTTGGCGTACGACCTGCTTTGTATTCCGCTAAAAAGTGTTCAAAAACGCGATCCCAATACTCCATCGCAAAGTTGGCAGTATGTAGTTTGATGCCAATTTTATCGCACACTGATTGTGCGTCCGCTAAGTCATCCATCGCTGTACAGTATTCTGTACCATCATCTTCTTCCCAGTTCTTCATAAACAGGCCTTCTACCTTAAACCCTGCTTGCTGAAGTAGGACGGCAGACACAGAAGAATCGACACCACCTGACATACCAACAATCACATGCTTGCTGCTAGGATTATCGATATCGGCAAGCGTCAAAGTACGCTGGGCGCTGAAAGAATCAGAAACGGGTATGCTTGATGTATTTTGGGTGGCTGACATAAGACGGCTCAACTATTTATACCTTAATGTAAAATTTGATATGACCCTACAAACTGATACTGCTTACTAAAACTAATAGATTTAGTAAGTTGACCAAATTGACACTGTCACCTCATCTTTTGGATTCGGTATTATGATAAAATAAGCGTCATATTATACCAGTTAATTGAAACTGGTGGCGACCTATGGCGGCTTACTGCCTTCAAAAAACCTTTAAAAATTCAGATATAGCTCATCCTCTATAAACTGGATACTGTGTCAGCCTCACTCAGCCTACTATTTGTAGTGCTTTGACTTGGCTTCCCTGTATCCGGATTATATCGAGCTAACCATAGTAGTTTTGAAGTATTTTAATCATGCTCAATTAATTTGGAATAATAATGATAAAAATTGGTCAAGGTATCGATGTCCATGCTTTCCATAATAATGGTCAGCAGCAGCAATATGTCATATTAGCAGGTGTGCCTATTGCGCATAGTCATAGTCTGTTGGCACATTCTGATGGCGATGTGGTGTTGCATGCGCTCGCTGATGCATTGCTTGGTGCACTTGCGCTGGGTGATATCGGTCAGCACTTCCCTGATACCGATGCAGAACATGCTGGCTTGGACTCACGAGTATTATTACGTTATGTCTATGGTAAGGTACAAGAAGCTGGTTATACGCTAGGTAATGCTGATATTACGGTGATGTGCGAACGTCCAAAACTTGCGCCACACAGTCAAGACATGCGTGAAAATATCGCCAGCGATTTACAAACAGCGGTGAATAATATCAGTGTTAAAGCGACGACCACTGAAAAATTGGGCTTTACAGGTCGTCAAGAGGGCATCATGGCGAGTGCCGTGGTATTATTAGTTCCTCATATAGCTGAGGTTTAACCATTATTGGTTTAACCAATATATAATCATACTTGTAATATGGTGACGACTACCCCATGTATCAGCCATCTCTTTACTCAATTATATTTTTAATATAAATAACTGTTTTCAATGAACCGCTTTATCAATAGGAGCTTTTATGACTGAGCAAACCCCAAATACTGCTGCAAACGATGTTGAACAGCTGATCCGTGATCAAATTAAAGACAATAAAGTTATTATTTACATGAAAGGCACGCCACAATTTCCACAGTGTGGTTTTTCAGCACGTTCTATTGAAGTATTGACTCAAATTGGTCGCCCGTTTGCGTTTGTTAATATTTTAGAGAACCCAGAAATCCGTGCGACTTTGCCTAAAGTTGCCAATTGGCCAACCTTTCCACAGCTGTGGATTGATGGTGAGCTAATGGGTGGTTCTGATATTATTTTACAAATGTATCAATCAGGTGAGCTAAAGCCGTTGATTGAAGCAAACAGTCCTGCTGCTTAGTTGCTATATAGCTTATTTAAGATTTTTTGTTAAGCTTATAAGTGTTATGTATAAAAGCCCGAGCCAGTCCTTCAGTGGTCGCTCGGGCTTTTATTGTTTTTGTCTATTTCGACCCCATATATGACTTAAGAACAAGGTGTGTTGAACATCATAAAAATACGAATAATAAGAGAGTGTTATGAGTAATCAATCAATAGAGCAACAAGCCATTGAGGCAGAAGCTGCCGAGCAAGCAGAAATTGAAAAACGTCGCGAACGCTTAACCAACGAATCCACACGCATTATTGAGATAGCGGCTAATGAGCCATATTCAGCGTTGAAATGCATTCATCAGCTTAGTGTGGCGGGTGGTGCGACAGAAGCAACTTATATTGCTATTGAGCAACGTATTGTCGCAGATCAAGATGCTGCAGGTGCTTATCATTTGGCCTTGTTGGCTCAGAACACGCCTGACTTACCGATTGACGCCCGTCAGCTTATAGAGCTGGTGGTGAGCAAGGGCGACAACCAGCAGCGTCTGGCATTACTAAAAAACTTGCCATTGCCGCCAGTTGAGTTGATTAAAGCGCAAATTTTAGCCAGTGATGATGGTGATGCGATTGGTCAAATGAATGCGTACCTGCAAATCAATCCAGAAGGCTATGGCAGTCAGCATATGCTTGCTAGTGGTCAGTCAGATCAAGTCGTACCACTTAGCCCTGGTAAGTAAGACCCATGTTGATAGCCAGGCTTTATGGATAGATAGGCTTTGCAACTGAGCATTATTTTATAACTGAATTTTAATAGTTTTTGCTGTGACGTTTTTTAAGTTGAAAAAAATTGTTATAATGATGGGTTATCTAATCAATAATTAACGGCTTATTCAAGTCGTTAACTTTTCTAAACCCGACTGACGTTTATTTGCTGATTATCCTATTATTTAACCATGATTTTTTGGTGGTAATGGTTTTTGGCCAATAGTGACGTTATGAGTCAAGTGAGGCATATATGCAATACCCAAAACATTACGACGTGATAGTGATCGGTGGTGGTCATGCTGGCACAGAAGCTGCACTGGCAGCTGCGCGTATGGGTGCGCAGACCTTGTTATTGACCCATAATATCGAGACGCTTGGGCAGATGAGCTGTAATCCTGCGATTGGTGGTATTGGTAAGTCGCATTTGGTGCGTGAGATAGATGCGTTAGGTGGGCCGATGGCGCTGGCGACAGACAAAGCAGGTATCCAGTTTCGTGTATTGAATAGCCGTAAAGGCGCTGCTGTTCGTGCCACACGTGCGCAAGCAGATCGTATTTTATATAAAGCCGCTATTCGTCATACATTAGAGAACCAGCCAAACCTTGATTTGTTTCAGCAAGCGGCCGATGATATTTTGGTCGAAAATGGCCGTGCTACAGCGGTTGTCACTTCAACGGGTATCATTTTTAAAACGCAAACGGTGGTATTAACCTCGGGTACCTTCTTGGGCGGTGTTATACACATTGGCCTTGAAAACTCTAAAGGTGGGCGAGCAGGTGACCAACCTTCTATTAAGTTGGCCGATCGTTTGCGTGAGCTAAAACTACCAGTAGGGCGTCTAAAGACAGGTACGCCAGCTCGTATAGATGCACGTAGCGTTGACTTTAGTGTGATGACGGTTCAGCCAGGTGATACGCCACTACCAGTGATGAGCTATATGGGTGATGTGTCTATGCATCCAGAGCAGGTCAATTGCTATGTCACGCATACCAATGCGCGCACCCATGACATTATCCGTGAAAATTTAGATCGCTCACCGATGTTCTCTGGCAAAATCGAAGGCGTGGGTCCACGTTATTGTCCATCGATTGAAGACAAGATTCATCGTTTTGCAGACAAAGACAGCCATCAGATATTTATCGAGCCAGAAGGTCTGACCACGCATGAGCTATATCCAAATGGTATTTCGACCAGCTTACCATTTGATGTGCAATTAGAGTTTATTCATAGTATGAAAGGGTTAGAGAACGCGCACATTACTCGTCCGGGCTATGCGATTGAATATGATTATTTTGATCCACAAAACTTAAAACCAACGCTTGAAACCAAGTCTATCGATGGTTTGTATTTTGCTGGTCAAATCAACGGTACGACTGGCTATGAAGAAGCGGGCGTGCAAGGTTTGTTAGCAGGTACAAACGCCGCTCTAGAAACCCGAGATAACAGCGAGTTTGATGTGTGGACACCGCGCCGTGATGAAGCGTATCTAGGCGTATTGGTGGATGATTTGATTACTCATGGTACTACTGAGCCGTATCGTATGTTTACCAGCCGTGCCGAATATCGCCTATTGTTACGTGAAGACAATGCCGATCAACGCTTGACTGAGACTGGGCGTAAACTAGGCTTGGTAGATGATGTGCGCTGGCAGGCATATCAAGAAAAAATGGAAGCCATCGCTTCAGAAACGTCACGTCTAAAAGACATGTGGGCAACGCCTGGCAACGCGCTAGGCAAACAGGTGGCTGAGCAGACAGGAGAAGTGCTTAGCAAAGAAGCGACAGCTTTTGATTTGCTCAAGCGTCCACAAATTCATTTTGCTGATATCGCTGCCATCACTGATTCGCAGGTCGATACGCAAGTAGGCGAGCAGATTGAGATTTCTGTCAAATACGCAGGCTACATTGATCGTCAGCAAGAAGACATTGATCAGATGAAGCGCCTAGAAAACACCGCGCTACCGATGGACTTTGATTATAGTGTGGTATCTGGCTTATCAAATGAGATTGTGCAAAAGCTCACGCAAGTTCGTCCTTCGACTTTAGCCCAAGCCGGACGAGTGAGTGGTGTGACACCTGCCGCTATTCAGCTGCTAGCCATGACAGTCAAAAAACACAAAAAAGCGAAGGCAGCATTAGAGTCATAGCAGTTTCATGCTATATAAATAGTGTCTAAAAGCCCATAGCAATTTTTTGTTATGGGCTTTATTTATTCAAAATAGAATCTTCATTAAAAGAAAGCAGTCTGTAACCTTGTCTTACTTGCTGCATTCTCTCTATACTAAGTCAGAAAAACGTCTTACTATTTGCTAATTTATCTCGCTGATGTCCATATTATGATGGGCGTACCACTGAACTGAGCTTATTTATGCTTGATGCCATTGTATTTGCCATTACCATCGTTTTACCCAACCTTGCCTTAATGTGGTTGGGCTTTTTTATGCAGAGAAAAGGACAGGCAAGTAAGGTTTTTGTTGATCAGGCTTCAAGTTTTGTTTTTAATTACTGTTTGCCTTGTTTGCTGTTTTTTAGTCTGGTTGATAGTGATGTTGATTATGCCAAGCAAATCACCTTAATTATTGCAGGCATTTTAGTCACCTTTATTCTATTTATTGGTGCAGAGATTTACGCCAAGTGCTTTGTTAGCAAACCTGCTGACCAAGGTGTCTTTGTGCAAGGCGTATATCGTAGTAACATGGCCATTATAGGTCTAGCCACCGTGGCCAACGCTTATGGTGAGAGCGGCTTGAGTATCGGTGCGGTTTATATGGGTGTGGTGACAATCCTATTTAATATCTTAGCGGTGATTACACTGAGCCGTGTGTCTAAGAGTGTGAATGATACTTGGCACAGCCGCAGCGTCATGATAGGTAAAAAGCTACTGACCAATCCCCTTATTTTAGCGCTGGTCAGTGCCTTTATTTATAAAGCCCTGCCATTACCACCACTCACTGGTGTGATTCATACCACGGGTGATTTATTGGCCGCTGTTGCACTACCGCTTGCCCTTATTTGTGCAGGTGCCAGTATCGATATGAAGTCGATGCTGCATCCCTCAGGGCTCTCTATGCAAGCCAGTATTGGCCGAATTATCATTGCGCCATTGGTTGCCATTGGTGTGGGCTTGGCATTTGGTTTATCAGGCGTGCATATGGGTGTGCTGTTTTTGATGGTGGCGTCACCTGCTGCGGCTGCCAGTTATGTAATGGCCAAAGCCATGGGTGGTAATGCGATCTTAGCAGCCAATATTTTAGCATTTACCACCGTGGTTGGTATGTTTGGAATGGCCGTTGGTGCAGCCATATTACGTGGGCTAGGGTGGATGTAAAAGTTGATATCGACTTTTATACCAAGTACTAAAAGTAAGAGTGACCTTGTTATTCTAATTTTTCGAATGTTCAACACGTTCTGGTTTGATGATCAAGTATCATTAAAAACCCAGTATCGCAATCGTGATACTGGGTTTTTTCTTATATAAGAAGGCGCTGTCTGATGGTCAGGATAGTCGCTAATTTTTATTACCAATGATAGCTGGCACCCACTAGCCATTCACGGTTATCAAGAGGACTATAGTCGTTATCATCGAACGCATCGCGCTGAACATCGAAAATGTTATTAATGGCAGCATAAAGGCTTAAGTTTGCAGTGGCGTCATAATTAATCTTCGTATCAAATGTCCACCATGATGGTGAGTAAGATTGGTCACTGGTATCAATAAGCTGCTCTGATTCGTAATTGAGACGAGGAATGAGCTGTACCTGATCGTTAATCTGATAATCAAGTGCTAGCATGGCCTTATGATTTGGCTGATAGGTGAGCTCACTGTCAGTTGTATTGTTATGAGTGTGAATGTAAGCATAGTTTGCTTGGAGCTTAGCATTATCATCAATCCACCAGTTTAGTCCGATGTCACCGCCGTAAGTTTCTGCACTCTCAACATTCATGTATTTATAAACAGCAATACCGTTCACAATGACTGCGTCATCAACCTGAATCAAGTCTTTGATGTCGTTATAAAAACCATTAATACTGAACCCCAGTTCGGGATAAGGGCTCAAAAAAAGATAAAAAAAGAAGTCCAAAGTTGCTAAAGTAAGTTTACCAAGACCACTTAAGT
>NZ_JBQSVL010000082.1:0-12469 GCF_052376215.1 Psychrobacter sp. AOP7-B1-24 | reverse complement strand
CATGGCAGATGGTGTGAGTGCTTGCCAGTTTCCCAAACAAGCCAGTCGATTGGTAGTGAATACCATCGCTCATAAAGTGACCTTAGGGTTAAGCGCACTAATGCAATCACAGCCTGCGCCGCAACCCTTATTGTTTGATGAAAATCAAGTCGCGAGTCTCATTAAAGTAGCGGTCAACAAAGCCAATGATATCTTGTATTTTCCACAAGCTTACCAGCGCGTACCTCCCATGCTATCTACTCTGTCAGGATTGTTGTGCATAGGAGACAGAATTCATTTGTTCCATACTGGTGACTCTCGTATTTACCGTGTTGGGGTGGATTGTGTGACGGTACTGAGCGAAGACCACCGCGTACATCGAGGGCAGGACAAAGGCGCACTTTCTGCCGCTATCGGTGCTGACAGTCAGGTTGAGTTACAGCAGTCGGTATTTACACTGCATCAAAACGAATGCTTAGCATTGATGACAGATGGGGTTTATGAGTACATTGATGCTACTGAATTACAGTTTGAGCTTTGCGGCAGTGCTACCAGTGTGTTTCAGGCAATGGCCAGTATTGGTCAGCCACCAATGGGGTTAACTGTTAGCCAAATGGTCTGTGAGCAAGCGTTTGCCGAAGGCAGTCATGACAATCTCAGTATGATTATGTTAAGCATGAACAGCATGCTAAACAAGGCAGGCTTAATCGATAGCGGTCAAACTGCGAATGATTCTGAGCATGTTAATGATATCAGCCGCTATAGACTACCCACAGATTTAGAGGTAGGCGATCATATTGATGGTTTTACCGTCGTTCGTATTATTGCTCGTACAGCTCGTAGCCATGTGTATTGGGTGCAAGATGAAGATCATCGTGATTTTGTTTTAAAGTCACCCAGTTTAGATACTATTGCTGATGGGTATTATCTGCGCGATTTTTTAAAAGAACGTAAAATTGGTTTGAGCTTATCAAAGCATCGCCGTGCAGGTGACTCTGCTTATAATCAGGCTGACCCAAATCGACTACCCATGAGCCATACACTCGATAATGGTGCTCATAATATGGGTTCTGGACTCAATGAATCCGGGTTATTACGCTATTATCCTGTGCCTGCCAGTAGCACGTATTTATATCATCTTACAGAGTATATTTCTGGAGAAAGTTTACGCGATTTTATGAATCGCCATGCACCTTGTGATGTTTGGCAGACTTTTGATCTACTAACCAAGATTGGGATGGCGGTTCGAGTGATGCATCGGAACTATCTATTGCATCAGGACATCAAACCCGAAAATATTTTATTGTCCAAATCAGGAGCGGTCAAGCTGATCGATTTTGGCTCTGCGAGTTCTTCCATTTTAAAGGATAGCACCAGACCTCCTAATGGCGACTTGCATTATGCTGCACCAGAATATTACACCGATGCACCAAAAGGCGTGCATTCTGATTTGTTTTCGATTGCAGTTATTGGCTACGAATTACTGACAGGAGAGTTGCCATTTAGCGCCCAAACTTTAATGACGCCAAACCAAACGCTAGTCATGCCGACACTACCACTGAGGCAGCAAAACGTAAACCCTGCCAGCCAACAAGCACTCATGCGTGCGCTACATTCTAATACCAATGCTCGCTATCAAGCTATTGGTGAGTTTTTGCAAGATTTTAACCCCGATAATAGAGCGCACAGTCGCGATCCTGAACCGCTGATTAAGCGCAACCCTTTATTGGTATGGCACGGCATTTGCTGCATTCAATTTGTCATTATTTTATTGCTAATGGTTTATTTATAAGAAGCATTATTTGTAAGAGGTATTATCTTTTATTCAATGCTGCATCACGCGGCTAAGGGACTTCCAGTTTATGTCGCACGCTGCTAATAAGATCAATACTGCCGTCCATGATGACATGGTAACCACGACGCATAAAAACGCGGGCATTGTTATTATTGGTGCAGGCATGGCAGGCAGTCGTTTTGCGATCGAGCTGGCGCGTGCACGCTCCACATTATCACCAACTTTGAACTCAGAGTCATCAACCTTGAGCTCAAAGGCAACCTCATCTTTAGGGATAGACCCCAAATACCATCATAACTCTGTGCCTATCACTTTAATTAGTAAAGAACCGCAAGTCGGTTACAACCGTATTATGTTGTCGCCCGTGTTAGCAGGTGATAGCACCTTTGACGATACTTATTTATATGAACAGTCGGCTTACGAGGCGCTGGGTATTACGGTGCTAGCAGGGGTGACAGTAAACACGATGGATACCACTCAGCAGCGTATTGAGTTGAGCAATGGGCAAATGCTGCCTTATGCTAAAGCGGTCATCGCGACAGGTTCGACCGCTCGCGTGATTCCATTTCCCAACCACACAGCACCTGGCGTACATGTGTTTCGAGATGTGGCAGATGTCATCGCGTTGACGGGCTATGCCAAACAAGGCAAAACTGGCTTGGTCATTGGTGGTGGTGTACTCGGGCTAGAAGCAGCTTGTGCATTGGCCAATCAAGGCGCAAAAATGACAGTAGTACATGTCGATGATTATGTATTAAACCGCCAGCTGGATTTGCCTGCCGCAGAGCTGTTACAAGCCGAGTTGAGTCGCCGTCATGTCGGATTGGTTGTGTCTGCTAACTCCGAGTCTATTGTAATCAATCAGGCAGGAGAGGTGAGCGGATTACTGTTAAAAGACGGGCGTACTTTAGCTGCCGACTTTATAGTGATGGCGGTGGGTGTCATGCCCAATATCACCCTTGCCAAAAACAGCGGACTTGATGTGAACCGAGGTATTATTGTTAATGAGTTTATGCATACTAGCTGTGCAAATGTGTATGCCATAGGGGAGTGTGTCGAGCTTGCCGGTGAGCTGTTTGGCATGGTAGCACCCGTTAATCAACAGGTCGATACATTGGTAAGCGTGCTAAAACACGAACACCTAAACGAAACAAAAACCAGTACATTAGATTTGCGCGCGCACTGGCAGCCTTTTGTCAGTAAACCACTGTCACTAAAACTGAAGGTGTCAGGTGTGGCCGCATTTTCAGCAGGACAGATCGCCTTTAATGAGGATGAGGCAAATATGATCGAAACGCTGGTGTATCGTCAACCAGTGTTAAATCATTATCACTGTCTGTATTTGAAATCTAATAAGCTGGTGGGTGCGGTGCTATATGGCGATGTCGATGATGGCAGTTTTTATAGTCAATTGATTAGCGATCAGACGGATATCACCCTCATTAAAGAGACACTGATTTTTGGAGCGGCGTACTGTGATTTAGATGATTTAAACACGCTTAATAACATGGATGAGTTGAATGGTTTTGATTTGGTCGATGACGTAAACAATGACAGCAGCGCTAATGCCAAAACTTGCGAGAGCACAAGCGACGAGAGCAAAAATATTGTGCCTGAATTAGTGGAGGGTGCATTATGAGTGATACTGTCTTGCATAAAAATGACACGAACCAAAAATCTAGTGGTGATCAAATACCGCTGATGAACACAGAGCTTTATAAATCTACTGTTGCCAAAACTATTCGTACCACTTGTCCTTATTGCGGTGTTGGCTGCGGCGTGTTGGCTAGTGTGGCGTCATCCGGTGAGATAAGTGTGAAAGGGGATCCTGATCACCCTGCTAACTTTGGTAAATTGTGCTCAAAAGGTAGCGCATTGGCACAAACGCTGGGTACCAAACGTCGCCTGACCCAGCCTTATTATCAAAACAAACCAGTGGCGATGCAACATCGTCAGCCAAGGCCATCGGCACAATCAAGGCACCCTGCTGATCGCCAGCATGTAGAAAAGACAGCGTTAACAGCATTGCGTAAAAATGCGGATTGGGAGACGGTATTAGATGATATCGCTGACCGTTTTAACGACACCATCGCTAAACACGGACGTGACAGCATCATGTTTTATGTCTCGGGTCAGTTACTGACCGAAGACTACTACGTGGCCAATAAATTTATCAAAGGTTTTATTGGTAACAATAATATCGACTCTAATTCTCGGTTGTGTATGTCATCGGCCGTTGCTGGTTATAAGCGAGCGTTTGGTGCTGACCTCGTGCCTGGAAATTACGAAGATTTAGAGTCCTGTGAGCTGTTGGTTTTGGTTGGATCTAACATGGCATGGTGTCACCCCATTCTTTTTGGCCGATTTTTGGACGCCAAAAAAACAGACCCCAACAAAAAGTTGATTGTTATTGACCCGCGCCGCACCGATTCTTGTGAGTTTGCCGATTTGCACGTGCCCATTGCAGCGGGCACGGACACGCATTTATATAATGGCTTGCTGCATTACCTTGCACAGCAAGGTTACCAAGATGATGGCTATGCTCGCCAAAGTATCGGACTGCAAGAGGCGTTACAAGCTGCCCAAGGATGGACGATAGCCAGAGTAGCTGAAGCGTGCCAAGTACCTGTAGATAGTATTCGCCAGTTCTATGAGTTGGTGGCTGCTCATGATAAAACGGTCACTGCTTTTAGTATGGGTGTCAATCAATCGAGCAGTGGTACAGATAAAGTCAATGCCATTATCAATACGCATTTATTCACAGGGCGCGTGGGAAAATTGGGCGCCAGTCCGTTTTCACTCACCGGACAGCCCAATGCGATGGGCGGTAGAGAAGTGGGTGCGTTAGCCAATCTATTAGCGGCACATTTAGACTTAGACAATGCGGTTCATCGTCAATTGGTGGCCAACTTTTGGGAAGCGCCGCAAGCTATCTCACCAGATGTCGGCATCAAAGCCTGTGATGCTGCTGATGCGATATTAGATGGACGTATCAAAGCCATTTGGATTATGGCAACGAACCCTGTGGTTAGTTTGCCAGAAGCTGATAGGTTTCGTCAGGCATTGGCTGAGTGCGACTTGGTTATCGTGTCTGATTGCTCAGTAGATAGTGATACTGTACATTGTGCAGATATTGTATTGCCAGCTCAAGGGTGGGGCGAAAAATCGGGCACTGTCACCAATTCTGAACGGCGTATTTCACGTCAGCGTGCGCTAATGCCTGCGGTAGGAGTCGCAAAACCTGATTGGTGGATATTGTCTCAGGTTGCCAAACGTATGGGGATGGCGGGCTTTGAGTATCAACACCCAAGTGAGATATTTAATGAGCACGTGGCGCTCACTGACTATGGTAACGCACATAACCAAGCCGCTTCCATCAACAATCAACCCCGCTACCTAAACCTTTCTCGTGACTTATCGTTGCTCAGTATGTCGTCTAACCAAGTGACTGCAGAGGCATGTATAGAGGAATATAATGAGACCGCTCAATCCTTATCCTTTGATGCCGATACTAAACCTACTGCTAGCCCTGTTTCATTGAGTGACGCAGCATATGACGCTATGCCGCCTTTTCAGTGGGGCGCGCCGCGTATCTCAATGATTAATACGGCTTGTACTATGGCGAAACTGGTGGCTATTACGCCATCTGCCAAGGCCAGTGTGCCTAATGCGTATCGACGCCGCCTAAACCCTTTGGGCCATTCAAATAAAAAAAATTATGACAGTGGCCAGCAGCAGCCAATGGTTCGTTTGCGCTTGATTACAGGTAGGCTACGTGATCAGTGGCATACCATGACACGCACTGGATTAGCACCGCAGTTAAACCAACATCAATCCACACCCATGCTGACAATACACCCAAATGATGCCCAAACACTGGGTCTTCAGCCTGATGATTTTGTACAAGTACATCGTCAGTATCAAGATAGCACTACGGATAGTCATGCGACTGACTCGAATATAATTGAGCCATTAACAATGGCTGAGGTCGATGCATCAACGTCTAGCCAAGTACTGGCGCAAGTAATGATTAGCGATACCATGCGCATAGGTGATGCTTTTATGCCGATGCATTGGAGCAATGCTTTTGCTAGTGATGCGCGAATGGGCACGCTGATTCCTACTGTGGTCGACCCACATTCAGGTCAACCGGAGTTAAAAAACTCGGCCATCAGTATTACTTCTGTCCCTATGTGTTCGTTCGGCAGGATTTTGGTGCATCCAGACTGGCAAGACGCTGTTATAGTGCAGCTGCGTAATATTATGGCGAGTATGGTGCCAAGCGATAGCGTAGATGAACCGTTAGTAACAAATACAGCAGCCCAAGTAACGACAAGTTTATCTGAGTCATTGCCTGCGTTAACATGGAGTCTGAGTCATCAAATTGATAGCGTGCTAATCAATGTGGCCAGTCCAAATATTGAGGTTAGTCGCATATTAGCCAATCCAGAATTTTGGCAGCAGTTTGCTAAATCTTTATCACCATTACAGCCTTTATCTTGCTCAAAGTCGCAACCACCGTTACCGTTAAATACCCAGCTGTCGCAGCAACAAAAAAATACGATTCATACTGCATTTACTGTTAATAGCCAACAGAACCAACTACGGTTAATCGTGACTCAGTCGGTGTTACAAAAACAAGAGTCTGCCAATAACAATACTCGCTATGCTATAGGTACTGAGGGATTAAGTCCTACGGAGCCAAGTGAGCAGTTACTACTTGCGATATATTTTTCTCCAAACTCAAAGCAACTACCAAGCGCTCGCTGGCTCGATAGTTGCTTCTCAGACGCTAACCATATTCCAATTAAGCAGCGTTATAAATGGCTACTTGCAGGTCGTCCTGCCAGTGGTTATGTCGATCCAGGTGCGTTGGTGTGCTCTTGCATGTCGGTTGGTGAAAATACGATTATCAACGCCATTACTAAGCAAGGATGTCATAGCGCAGTCGCCGTCGGCAAACAATGCCGCGCAGGTACTAATTGTGGCTCTTGTGTGGGTCAAATCAATGCTCTCATTGCCACGTACGCGCTAAAAGTGCCTGCATAAATAGCCCTTAAATAAGAAATGAAGCACGAGCTGGCATGTTGATTGCAGCTGATAACATATAACCAACGACCAACGATTTGACTTGTCATTTTAATCAGAAAGGTTGCTTGGTGTTACTGAATAGTTAAGAGTGATATGCAGTAGGATTTCACAATTTACCCAGTCATATAGCTTTATTTGTTTACGTGCTGTATTTATGCTGTTATTTGGAGCCCAATCATGCCTGATTTACCTGATATTATTTCTACACACGCAAGTTATCAATTGATGGGGCAGGGTTGTGTGGAGTCTGTTCCAATACCGAGGACAACAGGTACGGTACATTTGATTGGTGCAGGGTCAGGTGACCCTGAATTATTGACGTTAAAAGCATGGCGAGTGATGCAGCGGGCTGATGTGGTGTTGTATGATAGTTTGGTTTCTGAAGATGTTTTAGATATGTGTGTGAACACTGCCGAAAAAGTATTTGTTGGTAAACGCCGTGCCAATCATGCACTACCGCAAGAGAATATTAATGAACTACTGGTAATGCACGCGCTAGCGGGAAAAACCGTGGTTAGATTAAAAGGTGGGGACCCTTTTATCTTTGGTCGCGGTGGTGAAGAGCTACAAGAGGTCGTACGCCATGGTATTTATTTTGAATCTATTCCAGGTATTACTGCTGCCAGTGCTGCTGCTAGCCGTGCCGGTATCCCACTGACGCATCGTGACTGCGCTCAATCGGTTAAATTTGTTACCGCTTGCAAAAAACAAGGTGCTCCTAATGACGATTATAGCGAGATGCTAGATGCGAGCCAAACCGTCGTATTTTATATGGGCTTGCACCGTTTACCAGAGATGACAAAGGGACTGATGGCCGCAGGACGAGACAGTAATACGCCTTTTGCTATTATCAGTCACGCCAGTATGCCGACCCAACAGGTACTTATCGGTACATTAAAAGATATTGCTGATAAGCAAGCTACTGCACATCTGCCAACACCTGCCTTGCTGATTATGGGCGATGTAGTCAGTTTGTATGATGTATTTACAGAATATAATATCGGGGCGCTTTGTCAAACCGTTGAAGTCAGCTGTGTCTAAAGTGTTTTTTATTGATATTAGGGCGTGTTTGATCTTTTGATTATTGCATTGATAGAGGTTGTTATTTAAATCTTGATGTCTAAAAAATAGTCCCGTTACCTATGTGAATATCAAATACGCCCTAATATTTCTCTCCAATTTAATACAACTAACATCATACCTCTCATAATCAATGTTAAGCGAATCCACACTCAATACTATCCGAGCTGTCTTTTTATCACCATTTTTAAGGTGGAGATAAGGATAAGATCGGCCTTTCAGAGCACTTTCATAATCAACATTCTATAAATTGGAGATGTTATCAGTCTCGCTTAGCCTAGTTTTTGTAATGATGCCACTCGGCTTTCTAGTATTCAAATTCTATTGAACTCACTGTAGCAACATCTTCGGATGTCCAATCACCCCCAATGTTTACAATAATATGATATTAATTCACATATGTATTTGTGCGGTGAGTGAGTATATTAAATGATATAGTCAGTTATCTATAAAATAGGTATAGTGTAAGAAGGTATATGGGAACATGTTTTTAAACAGCTGTCTGAACAACCAAATGATGAATATGCCGTGTTAGATGCCATAATTGTTAGAGACTATTAGCACATTACTGGAAAAAAGTTCAAGCCATCGGTCATAGTAAAGGTGGACTGACGGCTAACATACCTATTCGTACAGATGCGTGAGGTCATTCTACCCACTGTTATCTAACAGGTGATGCAGCTCATGACCTATGTGGCTCAGATAAATTGCTCAATGTCAGTATTAGCCAAACTTGGCTGGCTGATAAAGCTTACGATGCTGATGCCCGTGTCATTGAATCCATTAAAGCATTACAAGGTAAGGCAATTATACCTTACAAGTGTCACTGAATACAGCCAAGATATTTTGATAAATTATTTTATAAAGCACGGCATCTGGTAGAAGAATTATTTGCCAAAATGAAGCGATACCGTGCGATTGCCACTTGCTATGATAAGTTAGCCAGTCATTTTCTCAGTACGATTTATCTGGTTTCTTGCGTGGCCTAGTTTAATTGATGACATGTCCTAGCCAAACTATTTAAAATTGAAGGTCAGAAAATGAATACTATTATTGTTAAAATTAACGACGCTACTCAAACTATCAGTCAAGTACAAGTAATTACTAAAGATGGCATACCGACTGTTATTACTGCCACTGACAAAGTGAACTATGAGTTTTTTGATACCGCTATCAATCACGCACCAAACCATATTATCACTAAGCGCCTAAAAAACGACTTATATGTTTCATTTGAAGAGGCAGGAGTAGAAAGCGACCTAATTATAGAAGGTTTTTACGATCATACAGATAGTGCTTTACTTGGCGTCGCCGAAGATGGTGAATACTACTATTATATTCCTGACACAGGTGAGACTTACGATTATGTGACTCAATTAGAAGTCGGTGATGTAGAAGGTCAGGCCTTGGGTGGTGAAGAGTATATCGCTGCCGCTATTCTGCCATGGTGGATACCTGCCGCTGCTGGTATTGGGCTAGTCGGTCTAATAGCTGGTCGTAATAGTGATGACGACAATGATAATGACAATGCACCTATTGCTGAAAATGACACCGTATTAGGTGAGTCTTCACAGCCCGTCATCATCGACGTTGTGGCAAATGATAGTGATGCTGAAAACGACTTAGATCCAAAAACGGTCAAATTAATCGACCCTATCACAGGTGATGCAGTAACAAGTTTCGCGGTAGATGGAGAAGGTGCTTGGGCAGTTGATGCTACAACAGGTGAGGTTAGCTTTACTCCAGAAACAGGATTTACCGCTGATCCAACGCCAGTTAGCTATGTAGTATCTGATATCAATGGCTTGCAGTCGAATCAAGCAACCATAACCATTGATTATCCACAAAATGCACCCGTTGCTGAAGACGACACAGCATTAGGTGAAACTGGTCAACCCGTTACCATTGACGTTGTAGCCAATGACAGTGATGCTGAAAACGACTTAGATCCAACAACCGTTGGATTAATCGACCCTGTTAGCAGTGATGAAGTTACCACAGTAACAGTGGCAGGCGAAGGTACTTGGGACGTTGACCCTACGACAGGTGAAGTTAGCTTTACACCAGAATCAGGATTCACCGCAGATCCTACCCCAGTTAGCTATGTAGTATCTGATATCAATGGCTTGCAGTCAAATCAAGCAGTTATCACAGCAAACTATCCACTAATAGTCAGTATTGCAGGCACTGAAAGCTTGAATGAAACGACTGCTGATGGCAGCATGAGCGAAGCAAATTATACGATTAATCTTAGCAAGCCAAGTAATGAAGACACTGTAATCACAATTACGATTGGTGACGGTAGCACTGAAGGTAGTGAGGACTATACAGCACCCGTGACTCAATATGTCACTATCCCAGCAGGTCAAACTTCAGTGGATATCACTGTGCCGATCAATGATGACAATGTGTTTGAAGGACCAGAGGATTTCACAGTTACGATAACTGAGGTCATATCTGGTATAGCGACGGTTGGTTTAGATAATAATAGCGTTACAACGACTATCTATGATGATGGTACTACTGATGGCAGTACGCTAGTGGATGCTACTGATCCGTCAGTAGGTAACGACACACCAACTGTAAGTATTAGTGGCACTAGAAATTTGAGTGAAACCGCTGTTGATGGCAGTGCAAATGAGGCGATTTATACAGTCAGTTTAAGTAATCCAAGTACAGAAGATACGGTCGTTACCATTGTTATTAGTGATGGCAGTACTGAAGGTTCAGCTGATTATACAACGCCTGTGACTCAAGATGTCACGATCCCAGCAGGTCAAAATTCAGTGGATATCGCTGTACCGATCAATGATGATAATGTGTTTGAAGGTCCAGAGGATTTTACTGTTACGGTAGCTGCAGTCACATCAGGAACAGCGACTATTGGTACTGATAATGTGACTGTGAATACGACTATCTATGATGATGGTACTACTGATGGCAGTACACCTATAGACCCTAATAATCCTATATTGGGCGGTGACAAACCAGTTGTTGATATCACAGCGATCAAATCAGAAGCGATTGAAGGTGTTAGTAATGGTTTAGTATTTGAAGTATCTCAAAACAATCTGAGCGAATTTCCTACGACGGTAGATGTCAAGTTAGCGAATAGTACAATAGAAGCGGTGGATATTGCCTCAATTAATTATACCGACCTTAATGGTACAGTTGTATTTCTGGATAATATAGCAGATATTCAGGCATTTCTCGATGAAGGTGTGCAGGTCAACATTCCAGTAGGTAGTATAACTGCACCAGTTATTACATTCACTGTGGTGGATGACGCAGTTTATGAGCAGTCAGAAAGTATTGTACTTGAAATTAGCAACCCTATGAATGCCACTATTGGAACCGCTAGTGATAGCGGTACTATCTTTGATCAATCAAGTAACAGTAATAACCCAGGTGATGGCAGTGATCTTGAGGGTGATAAACCAATACTAAGTGTCGGTAACACTAGTGCCATCGAAGGTGGTGATCTGATTCATAGTATCAGTTTAAGTAATCCGACCCAAGCGGATGTCATCTATACCTTTGCCTTATCAGGAGATAGCGCTATAGAGGGTATGGACTTTACCAATACACCAGTTTTTAGTGATGGCGTAAGCTATGATCCTGTTACCGGCACCATCACAATACCTGCTGGAGTTACTGACTTTACGGTTAGCTATCCGACAACCGCAGACAGCATTGCTGAAAGTGATGAAACAACAACCCTAACTATTGATGGCATAAGTGGTACGGGTACTATCTTTGAAAACAATGACAGGCCCATCCTCAATATTAATGCTAGTACAGCACAAGCCACTGAAGGAGCAGCAGGCGATATTGTCTTTACTATCGACCAAGTAGGTCTCAGTGACACAGCTACTAGCGTGATACTCACACTTGACTTGCAAGATGTGGATGCCGATGACATTGACACCATTGCTTTGACCAACACCGATGGTAGTATTCAAACCATTACGGTTGCTGAGGCTATCGCAGGGGTTAGTGTCAGCATCCCTGCAGGCACAGCAGCTGAGGATATGCCAAGCATTGCGGTAACTCCAACTGACGACGATATATTCGAGATATCAGAGATGCTTGAAATGAGCATATCAAATCCTGTCAACGCCATTATTGGCACGAACAGTGATATTGGTGTTATATTAGATGAAGATGGCATAGACGGTACATTGCAAGTAGGTGACAAACCTACCGTTAGTATTGCTGCGACTGATGGACAAGCAATTGAAGGTTTAGACAATACCTTAGCGTTCAGTGTCACACAAGACAACCTTAGCAACTTTGACACTAATGTTACCATCAATCTTAGCGATATAAGTAGTATTGATGCTACCGATATTGCTTCCATCAGCTATACCAATGGCACAGGGATGGCTGTTACCTTATCGACCACTGCTCAAATACAAGACTTCATCAGCAACGGTGACACAGTCACTATACCTGCAGGTAGTATGGTAGCCCCCGCCATTATCATCACTGTGGTGGACGACGCCATCTATGAGGTCTCAGAAA
>NZ_JBQSVL010000081.1:0-13120 GCF_052376215.1 Psychrobacter sp. AOP7-B1-24 | reverse complement strand
AATATAAAAAAAGCCCTATAAGCGATTTATAGGGCTTTTTCATTGTTGCTATGCGACGTTTAGCTTTTTTGTGGCTCTGCATTATTTTCTGATTTAGCTGGTTCGCTTAAACTTTTGCTGACTTCAGCACGTAGCCAAGATTTTAGGTTCTCAGACATTAGCATCATCTGGTCGCTTAGATAGTCATCAATTTGTGTTTCTAGTTCGCGGATTAGCTCTTGATGGGTTGCACTCAGCTTTGTATCTTTTAGTGCCAGTTTGATGGCAACATTGGCTTTGTCGTTGACAGCTGTAATGCTGTTTTCGTCCTTGATGCTCTTATTATTGACGTCGCTATCACTAACGGCATTGGCATGTTCACTGATAGTTTTACCATTGGAATGATGATTGCTAGCATTGATTTCTGTGACGTCTGAATGCTGAGTTTTTTGGTTTTTAGTGACACTATTATCAGAATTGGTAGTATTTGACTTGTCTACAGAATCTGTATCATGGGTGTTAGTTGCAGTCAGTTTTTTATTCAGATTATTTTTATAAGCGATTATTCGTTCATTTTTCTGCTGTTCTTTTTGTAGCGCTTCTTCTTTAAGCTTAGCTTCCTCTGCAGCCTTGATTTTTTGTTCCGCTATACGTTCTTGTTCCGCAGTGGCACGGGCTTTTGCTTGTTTGTCAGCGATGGCTTGAGCAATGGCTTGCTCAGCTTCATGGTTTTTATACAGGTTATCAAGGTGGGCATCTAAATCATGAGTGCTAAACTCAAAGCTTTCAAACGGTGTATCGGTTTGAAGTAATGTGGTGATGTCTTTTAGCTCTTGTGTAATAGCTGCGCGTATAGGCTCAGGTGCGCACGTCCAACGCTGATAAAACTGATGGGAAAATGAGTAGCTTGACATGGTATATTCCATAAATATTCCAAAAATTACCCCTTATCATACGCAAGTATGATAAGGGGCTGCAAGTAGACAAACGTAGTAAATCTGACACTAAGGTTACAACGCATCCCATTGTGCGTTTTTATCAGTCATTAAATAGTAGGCCAACGGGCAAATATCAATGAGCCATTGGTGCCACCAAAGCCAAAGCTATTGGATGCTGCATATTGCAGATTCTCAACTTTGCGTGATTGGTTAGCGACATAATCAAGATTGCAGTTGTCTTCCACATTATCCAAGTTAATGGTAGGTGGTACTTGCTGATGCTGTAAGGAAAGCACGGTAAATATGGCTTCGACACCACCGGCAGCACCTAATAAGTGACCAGTCATAGACTTGGTTGAGCTTACTAAGATACTGTCTTTCACTGGTGAAAATACAGTCTCAATGGCTATAGATTCAGCGACATCACCAGCAGGCGTACTGGTACCATGAGCATTGACATAACCAACTACAGAAGGCTCAACACCTGCATCATGCAAGGCGTTTTTCATCGCGCGTGCAGCGCCATTACCATCTTCTGGTGGTGCAGTAATGTGACCTGCATCATCACTCATACCGAACCCAACCAGTTCAGCCAGTATTGTCGCACCGCGGGCTTTGGCATGAGCTAGGCTTTCTAGCACCATCATACCTGCGCCATCACCAAGTACAAACCCATCACGGTCTTTGTCAAAAGGACGAGAGGCTTTGGTTGGCTCATCGTTGCGTGTTGAGAGCGCATGCATCGCACCAAATCCTGATATGCCTAGCGGACTTGAGCCTTTTTCGCTACCACCGGCTAACATCACATCAGCATCACCATAAGCAATCAAACGCGCTGCAAGTCCGATAGCATGGGTAGCAGTAGTGCAGGCAGTTGATGTTGCGAGGTTTGGGCCTTTTAGCGTATGTTTAATCGCCACCAATCCAGCAGCCATATTGACGATAGAGCCTGGAATAATGAATGGCGACACTTTCATGGCACCCTTTTCGCGTAGGGTATCACGGCTGTTCTCAATAGTCTGAATACCACCAATCCCGGAGCCTAAGATGATACCAAAACGTTCTTGATCAACGCCTTGTACAGGGGCGTCTGAGGCGCTCACTTCATTGATGAAACCAGCATTTTTTAATGCCATGGAAGAGGCAGCCACACCATAATGCATAAATTCATCGTAGCGGCGCGCATCTTTGGCATTCATATATTGTTTGGCATCGAAATCTTTGACTACGCCAGCAATTTGCGCACGATAGCCCGTTGCATCAAAATGGCTGATCGTTGCTATGCCGCTATCGCCATTGAGCAATTTAGTCCATGAGCTATCGACGTCTAGTCCCAAAGGTGTAATAGCACCCATGCCAGTGACCACCACGCGCATATCATCTGAGCGTTCATAGTGCGGTTTTTTCTGAGGTGGTTGATATTTTGGTATTGCGTCAGCATCATTCTTGGCTTGGTCGGTAGATGAACTACTATTTTGGCTCATACGATATATCCTATACTTACGAGTCCTAAGAGGAGAGTATTTCGATAGTTATTATAAAACACATAGGTGCACGCATGTAAACTAAATTTATCTCAGGAGTGTCGCATGTGTCTTATAGAGTATGGACTATAACAATCATGTAAGAAACTATCAAAAAAATAAGATATAATGAAGAATTGTTCTATTTATACAGTGGTAATGTTTTTATGGTTTCATTGAAGTTTTTATTTCCTCTTTTATTGTCCATGAGTCTTCCAGCACTAGCGGACTGTCAACTTCGTTTTGATGATGGTTATAAGCTACCAAAAGATATCATTGCTGTTGATCGCGGAGAGTGCGGATTTACAGAGGGGCTTGCTATGATTGAAAAAGATAGTAAGTATGGGTTTATCACTCGCCAAGGACAGATAATCGTGGAGCCTAAGTATGATTATGCTAAAGATTTCTATGAGGGTTTGGCTATAGTTGGTAACGACCATAAGTACGGCTATATTGATGCAACAGGCAAGGTGGCTATTGATTTAATCTACGATAATATACACCCCTTTAGTGAAGGGCTTGCAGTGGTACAAAAAGATGGAGTTTATGGTTTTATCGATAAGACTGGCAAGGTAGTTATAGATATAAAATATGCCGATGCGGGTGGTTTTGATCAGGGATTAGCGATTGTACATGATGGCAGTCGAGGACTCATAAATTATGATGGTGAGTTTATACTACCGCCTGAGTACATTATTATTCACGGTTTACGTAATGGCTTTAGAGCTGTTTTTGGTTATGGAGGATGGAGTTTTGCTGATGTAAATGGACAGCTGATCGATGAGCTTCAGTATCATAAAGTTGAGAGCTTTAATGAGGAACGCGCTGCTGTACAAAACAAAGATCGAAAGTGGGGCATTATTGATACTGAAGGAGCGGTTGTTTTAGATTTTGCTTACGATGAGGTAGGCGACTTTGACCAAGGGTTGGCTTATGTTAAAAAGGACGATCGCGCTTTTTACGTTGATAGGAACGGTGACGATATATTAACAGGCAACTATGATGATGTTGAACCGTTTAAGGACGGTTTAGCTAAAATTCGTAAAGATAATAAATTTGGCTATATCAATAAAAATGCCGAAATAGTCATACCGATTATATATAAGGAAATATCTTCCTTTGAAGAGGGGTTGGCAAGCTTTCAAAAAGATAAAAAAGTAGGGTATATAGATAAAAGCAATAACATAGTCATTCCTGCTCAGTTTGATAAGGCTGCACCATTTGTTAATGAGCAGGCCATTATTATAGTAAATGATAAGTACGGTGCTATCGACCGTGCCGGTAATATAGTTATAGAGCCAATATACGAGCAAATACAGCACTTTTTTGAAGACATAGCTCCTATGAAGTTAGATGGTAAATATGGTTTTATCGACAAAAAAGGAGAGGTGGTCATTGAGCCAAAGTATAGCCGTGTGAGTCCTTTTATCTATGAGCTTTCATATGTAGAGCAGAATAAAAAGATGGGCTTAGTCAATACTAAAGGTGTTGAAATAGCTAAGCCTGAATATGATGAGATCAGTGCTTGGGTCATAGATGGTTTAGTTATGGCAAAGAAAAATGGCAAGGTTGGCTATATAAAAAATACAGGCGAGGTAATCATTCCGTTTAACTACGATTCAATAGGAGAGTTCTACAACGATAAAACCTTTATAGAGGTGAATGGTAAGTTTGGCTATATCGACAAGAGTGGTAAAGAGTTGATTAAGCCTATTTATGAAGAAGTAAAACCTTATTCAGCAGATGCGATTGCGGTAATGAAAGATGGTAAATGGGGCATAGTCGATTTAAAAAACAATAGATGGATTGAACCTATTTATGATGAGTTAGGCTTTCCAGAAACAGATCGTATGTTAATCAAAAAAGACAATAAGTACGGCTTTATGGACATGCAAGGCAATGTAGTAATAGCGCTACAATATGATAAGGCTACCGACTTCGATAGAGGCGTCGCTCAAGTGCAAAAAGACAATCATTGGTATAGTATCAATCGTGCCGGAGATACAATTGGAGAAGTTTCATTAAATTTTCAATAAATCACGATAAGTAAAGTCGTTGTATCAATAGCAATGCTAGCTAACATTAAACTTTAGCTAGCATTAGAATAAACCGCTCATTAAGCAAAACACACTTGACCCAAGACTACGCCCTTGTGCGCACCTGTGACCGCAGGCAGGTTACCCGTTTCTCCCATCAAGGTTTTCTGCGCCAGCCATGCAAAAGCAACCGCTTCTACCCATGTAGGATCTAAGCCTAAATCCGCAGTCGTCGTCACCTTACATTTCGGTAAGTGAGCTTGCAACCGCGTCAATAAATAAGTATTTAGCGCACCGCCACCGCAAACATATACGGCACTATCAGATTGTTCTACAAAAGATCTGATTTGCGTACCAGTAGTCATAGCGGTCAACTCAGTGATCGTTGCTTGTACATCGGCGGCTGAGCAGCTTGCGCCAGTGTTTTTTGACGCAAATTTCTGCAGCTCATCTTGTAGCCATGCTAAGTTAAAATCTTCACGTCCTGTACTTTTTGGATGAGACTGAGCAAAAAATGGATGTGTTAATAATTGCGTGAGTAACGGCTCAATCACTTGCCCAGACTGCGCCCATGCGCCATATGCATCATAGTCTTTACCAGTATGTAGTAATGACCATGCATCCAATAATAAATTGGCTGGCCCAGTATCGTAGCCAATAACTTGATCTTTTCCATTGGCAGGCAAAACGGTAATATTGGCAATACCGCCCAAGTTCAATAACACGCGTGTACTGTCATGCGTGGCAAACAGTGCTTGATGAAATGCTGGTACCAATGGCGCACCTTGACCACCAACGGCCATATCACGACGACGAAAATCACTAACCACACTGATACCTGTACGCTCAGCGATGATATTGGCATCGACTAATTGCAATGTGAATCCCATCTGCGGACGATGGCGCACGGTCTGACCATGACAGCCAATGGCCAGTACGGCATCGGCATCTATATTTGATTGTTCTAGTAGTGTGTTGACCACATCACTGGCAAACTCAGCATACTGTTTGCTTGCCCAACCAAACCAGTCCAGCTCGCTATTAGGCTCATCGTCAGTTGGCGTTAACTGACTCACACCATTGGGCTGGCACAAAGCCAACAAAACCTCACGTAAGCGCTGCGGAAAATCCTGACTGTAGCTCGCCACCAGTTGCATGGGTGTCGTCGTATCATCATGAAAGCGGCATAGCACGGCATCCATGCCGTCCAAGCTGGTTCCTGACATCATCCCAATGTATAGACCGTCGTCAAAACTTTCAAAAAGGGTCTGCTCAAGCGTATCGGACAGTGATAAAAAGTCTGATTCTATATCGGATCCCAACTCGGTCTGTGTGTCAGCGACACTATGTAAGTCAGGAGTATTTTTTATCTCATCTGCAGGCAGCAGCTTGGTCATGGCAATTTACCTTAAAAAACGCTAATATATCTGCCAAATTCTAACATCTTTTGACGGCGACGAGATTCTAAATCATTCAAACGCTGCAACCCTTTAATAAAGACAATATAGAGACTCTCATGACTGAGCATACATACACCCTAGAAGAACAACTGGCCATTATTGAGCGCGGCACGCAGGAAGTGTTATCAAAAGACGACTTGGTAGCCAAGCTTAAGCTGAATCGTCCATTGCGCATCAAGGCAGGATTTGATCCCACGGCGCCTGATTTGCATTTGGGTCATACTGTGCTGATTAATAAACTCAAGCATTTTCAGGACTTGGGTCATGAGATTTATTTCTTAATCGGTGATTATACGGCCAAGATTGGTGATCCTTCTGGCAAAAACAGCACGCGTCCGCCATTGACTGATGAGCAAATCAAAGCCAATGCCACGACCTATGCTGAGCAAGTATTCAAAATCTTGGATAAAGAAAAAACTCGCGTGGTCTTTAACTCTGAATGGTTCAATGACATGTCAGCGGCAGATATGATTCAGCTCGCCAGTCAGCAAACCGTTTCGCGTATGCTTGAGCGTGATGATTTCTCCAAGCGCTATGCCGCGCAAACCCCAATCTCTATCCATGAGTTTTTGTATCCGCTCGTACAAGGTTATGACTCTATCGCGCTAAAGGCTGATGTCGAGCTTGGCGGTACTGACCAAACCTTTAACCTACTGATGGGACGTACGCTACAAGGTCGTTATGGTCAAGAGTCACAAGTTTGTATCACCGTACCAATTTTAGAAGGATTGGACGGCGTTAATAAAATGTCTAAGTCGCTAAACAACTACGTGGCTATCTATGATGCACCAGGCACCATGTACCAAAAAATCTTATCTATGCCAGATACGTTAATCCGCCGCTACTTTGAGTTCTTAAGCTTTAAGCCAATGGATGAAGTCGAAGGTTTAATGGCAGAAATGGAAAATGGTCGCAATCCACAAGAAATCAAACGTATCTTAGCCGAAGAGCTAATCGAGCGTTTCCATGATGCTGATGCCGCTGCCAATGCACACAAATCAGCGGGTAATGTGTTGGCTGATGGTGAATTGCCAGTTGATTTACCAGAAGTAATGCTTGATTTAGAAGGTCAAGATGCATTATTTATCACTCAGATATTGAACCAAGCTAAGCTCGCTAAAAACAATTCAGCAGCCAAAGACATGGTCAAACGCGGCGCTGTCAAAGTCGATGGCGAAGTCGTTGATGGTGGCTTTAGTCTAGCCTCAGGTCAGACGGTCGTGATTCAAGCTGGCAAGAAAGGTTATGCGAAAGTGACGGTTGGTTAGCTAATCTATAGAAATGATTAAAAGTGAGGTCGATAGTAATTGTCGACCTTTTTTATGAAGTGACAATTAGCAGCCGTTTTTTTTAGCAGCCATTTTTTAATAGTAGGATTTTGCTATGACTAAAACCGTTCCCCAAGGCATCTACCGCCACTACAAAGGCAGTCTCTATCAAGTATTGCATACGGCGCAGCATTCAGAGACCGAGGAATCGCTCGTGGTTTATCGTTGCCTATACGGTGAATATGGCGTGTGGGTTCGTCCCTTAACGATGTTTACTGAAACAGTTATGGTAGATGGCAAGCAAATACCACGGTTTGAATTGATCAAAGATTTAAACGATTAGTTTCAGTTTTCTGCGAACACATCTCACCGCTGACTTAACAAAAAAGCGACTTTCAAAGTCGCTTTTTTCTATCTATTCCAACCAATGTTTTAAAGTTCAACTATTCAAAAATTGCTTTAACACCTTATAAAAAGCTATTGGCGCATCCATTGGTATGGCATGTCCTGATTTTGGTAAAACAATACTATGTGCATTGGGCAGCATAGTAACCAAACGTTGTTGCCACTCTGCGCCATATAACTGCGAACGCCCGCCGATCAGTAGCGTGGTTGGAATATTTACCCTTGGCAATACGGCTCGGTAATCGTAGGGCAGCTCAACATAAGCAGATAGACAGCGCAGTTTGTGCTGCCACGTGGCGTGTTTCATCAGAGCGATTTTATGTGGTGCGCGATAACTCAAAGTTTTTGTCAATATCTGTGAAGGCTTGGTACCGACAGAAAGCAGCGAAAACGAGCGTTCCACTGTCAATAAATTTTCTTTTAATTGATAAGGTAGATGCCGAAAACTATCAACTTGCTCCATCTGCATATAAGGTGCTGCATGAGTGATCAAACGTGTGAACTGCGCAAATAACTCGGTTTGCCGTGTGCCAAATACGCCGCCACCTTGCCAATCAGGCTGATTGTGAATAATCGGTGCTTGGTCAATATTCAAATAGCGGCTCACGTATTGAGTACCAAAGCGCTGCAAATACGCCCACATGACCAACGCGCCCATGGAGATTCCAGCCACATGAAATGCCTCAACCCCAGTTTCTTCACGCATATACTCAAATACTTGCTGAGTATCCTCTGCATATTGCTCAATAAAATCAAACGTTGGCAACATTAGATTACTGGCCAACCCAAACCCTCGAAAGTGCGGCAGATAAAATTGGTAATGCTGAGTCAGCGGTAGGATAAACGGCAAAAACTGCCGCGCATCCATCCCAAAAGCGTGTAGCAGCAAGACAGGTTTACCTTTACCAATGATAGAAACGGGCAACGGTGTACCATCAATCGCCGTGACATGAGTGGTTTGTAATTGATACTGCTCAGGCGTTTTAAATATCGTTTTGAACATATGGGATATCATTGGCTTATATTGGCTATGTATGGCGTGGCACAGCGCTATAGTTAAGTTCATATAGTTTCGATACAAAAAAACCGAGTACAAGCCATACACGAGTACGGCTAGCAAAGGTAACGATGTAGTGAGTTTACATGAATTGGACTATATTACTGCCACAGTTTGGCGTAATTGGCGTCACTGATGTTAGCGATATCTAATGTTGCTAGCATCTCACGTAGGGCAGTCCAGCGCTCGGCATCTGGTTTGATAGGCGCTATCAAGCGTTTTAGCGTATCATTGATAATGTCATCCATTAATGCTGATGGCGCCTCGCCCGTATAACCATAATAAATCTCGCGTGCCTGTTGAGGATTGTCGATACATAGCTGTGCCATTTCTGTACTAACCGCGATGAACTGTGTCAATGCGTCTGATTTTTCTTGCCAGATACTATGCGTGGTCATCAGCTCCAATGCCGAAAAATTAGGATACGGTGATAGATGCTGATCGATAAAGGTATACTCAAGCCCAACATGATTGGCCTCAATGCCTTCAAAATTATAAAAGCACAACCATGCACCATCAAATTCACCTGCAGCATCGCCTTCTTGTAAGTTTTGTAGATGTTGAAAATCGGTTTCAACAAAATCCACATTATCAATATCTAGCACAAAACCATTTTTCTTGGCATAGCGGCTCAAAATCTCAAAGCCAATTTTATTGGTAATAGGGTTTGATGCGGGTGTTGTGATACGAATCGGCTGGTTTTTGTGCAATTTATCAAGGCTGCTTTGTTTAATAAGCACGCCGCCATCGGTCACAAAAAAACAGCCCAATGCTTTTAAGTCTTCAAAATAATGCTCAAATAAATGAATCGGCTCGTTCACGTGCAAATCAATATTGCCTGCTTCTAGCTCTGCAAACCCATCATAATGTTCTGTAGGCTCTATCATATTAATATCAAGCCCCGCCTTAGAATAAGCACCAGTATGAATACCGGCAATAAAAGGCAGATGGTCTGGATTTAAAAACCATTCTAGCGTCAACGTTAGCGGTGTATTAGCCATTAAAGTGTCCTTATAATTATTAATAAATAACAGTATGAGTGATTGCGAAGTCTCATTTATTGATCATCGATAGATAAATAAATGCGTCCACAAATAAGAAAGTTGACCATATCACAAAACAGCGGTAAAAATGACCAAAAAATAGGCCGTCACACAGTATCAAAATAAGATACTGTGTGACGGCCTGATAGTAATGATGTTAACGCTTAATACTGACTAACTGTCGTCTTTTGCAATCGTCAGTCCATTATACGTTTGCGCAACAGGCATCACTTCTAAGCGGTTGACGTTGATATGTGCAGGCGACTCGATAAGCCATATTAAAATATCACCAATATCATCGCCAGTCATATTTTTGAACCCGTTATAAACCTGTGCAGCTTTAGCATCATCACCGTGGTAGCGTACGTTCGAAAACTCAGTACCACCGACATTACCCGGCTCAAGATTGGTAACACGGACTTGGGTTCCCAATAAATCAGCACGCAAGTTTAAGCTAAACTGCTTCACAAAAGCCTTAGTCGCGCCATATACATTGCCACCAAAATAAGGCCAGCTACCAGCAATCGAACCAACATTGATAATATAACCGCTATCGCGGGCAACCATCGCTGGCAATACCGCATGGGTTAATGCCATCAGGCCTTTGATGTTGGTGTCAGTCATGCGCATCCAATCTTCTAACTTAGCGTTTTGAGCAGGCTCAGTACCCAGTGCCAAACCAGCATTATTTACCAACACATCAATTTGACGAAACTTTTCAGGCAAGTCAGCGATAATTTGAGGGATAGTGTCGGTATCGCTCACATCCATAACGACTGGTAAAAATGCATCACCTAAGGTTGTTGCTAACGCATTGAGTTTGTCGAGACGTCTGGCACAACCAATCACTTGGTGACCGTTGGCGACCAAACGTTCAGCCAATGCTTTACCAAAACCAGCGCTTGCGCCTGTAATTAATACGTTCATCATCCATCCTTATCATTGAGGTTGTATGCTTCTGTCATAATGTTTATGAAGACTGTTTATTTTCTAGTACATTTACTTTAGCTTGATAGTCGTTATCTGGGTTGCAATCAGATGAATCATCATCTATTTGATAACTGCTTACCAAAGATTTTATCACCAGCATCACCCAAACCTGGGATGATATAACCGTGCTCATCTAAGTGACTGTCTAGCGCAGCAGTATAAATAGTCACATCAGGATGTGCTTCATTGACCAAACGTACGCCTTCAGGTGCGGCCACTAATACCAATGCTTTGATATTGGTACAGCCATTTTTCTTTAGCATCTCGATGGTAGCGACCATTGAGCCGCCCGTGGCTAGCATTGGGTCAATGATCAATGCAGGGCGTTTGTCCATGTGGCTAACAAATTTTTCAAAGAACGGTACTGGCTGTAGTGTTTCTTCATCACGCTGTAAACCTACAACAGAAATCTTAGCAGTAGGGATGAGATCGAGCACCCCATCAAGCATGCCAATACCTGCACGCAAAATCGGTACGATCGTTGCAGTCTTACCGATGATTTGCTCACCAGTAATTTCACCACACCAACCTTGCATCGGGAAAGTTTCGATTTCAAAGTCACGGCTGGCTTCATACGCCATCAATCGCGCAAGTTCTTTAGTCAACGTACGAAATTTATAAGTACTACAGTCTTTTTCACGCATTAAGCTAAGTTTATGACGCACTAGTGGATGGTCGATTACTGTAATTTGTAAACCGCTATTTAAGTCGCTCATGAGTACTCTCTTGATTTTTGGGCTGATGCTTACGCAATTGCTGCGGTTGCTATTAATATAAAAGATACAAACACCTACCGCACTCAAACTGCATCGCTAGCACATAGATAGTAAAGTGAGACCCTCTATAGTCAAACTAATTAGCTGCTTACATTACTGTGCAGCAGTATTCACTTAGCGCAATGACAATATTTGCGTTCACAGCTGCCGTCAAAGCCTAACTATTTAGGCTTAGTAAGCTAACTAAACCAGTTAAATATAACTATATAGTATGATTGTAAATGAGGTAGTGTTTAGGCTTGCTATGATACCAAAAAAACCACTTTTCTGATGAAGAATCTTATGACTACGCGCTCATCTCATACGAATGATAATCCTGATACCAACTCGATATTGCCTGAAACGAGAGCAGCAAAAATAGAAACGCATCCGTTTCCACCTGTCTTACCGCCCAATGCGACGGTTATGATGATGGGCACATTTCCACCGACCAGTGAAAAATGGGCAATGCGCTTCCATTATCCAAACTTTTATAACGATATGTGGCGCATCTATGGGCGCGTGTTTTTTGATGATGCAGATTATTTTAGAGTAGGGGGTGAGAAGCGTTTTGACCCAGAGCGTATTCGCGCCTTCATGTTTGAGCGCGGGATCGCGTCTTGTCCAACTGTTAAGCAAGCCATTCGTGAAACGGGTAATGCTTCGGATAAAAATCTAACGGTAGTCACACCTGTTGATCTAGATATTGTCTTGCCACAAGTGCCAAAGGTAAAGACACTGTTCACAACAGGAGGTAAGGCGACAGAAGTACTGCTTGGATTATTAGATGAACCAATTGCCAAATCTAAATATCCAAAGACCAATCAGAGTATGCATTACCCTTATCAATGGCAGAATGCGGGTAACAGAAAAATGGATGTTAATGATTTGACCTTATATAGACTGCCTTCGACCTCACGTGCTTATCCGCTATCATTGGATAAGAAAGTCGCTGCGTATAGAGCGTTTTTTGAAAAAATGGGTAAGTTATAAAGTAAAATTAGAGAAATGGTTGCACTAATAGAAGATAAAGCTCAAAGATATTAAAAAGTATTTATCTAGTAAAGCTGAACGTTTCTGATGTCAGCAAATGTGGTGAATAACATATCTATAGTTAGTATCTAAATCTATTAAATTAATTAAACCATAACCCATTGAAAAAATTAGTAATTTATTTACCTCTCAAAATAAACCTAAAAACATTAATAAAACAGGTTGACACTGAGTATAAACTCTCTATAATACGCACCTCATTAGGGAGAACTGGTGTTAAGTGGGGTATTAATTACCTAATTAGAACCCAGTTAACTCAATGAAACGAGATTAAAAAAGAAGTTGACAGACTATTAAAACATGATATGATAGTCAGCTCGCTAAATAGGATAAGCCATATTGGCTAAGACTAGTTAGATTGAAAATACTAGCACTGGACGACAGTGTCAGGCATTATTTAAAAGCATAACTAAAGAACAACTTGTGTGGATTTTTGCTGATTCAGAATGTTAAAAAATAAAGTTGACTATCTTTTCTTTTCGGAAAGATTATTAACTATAAAAATTATCATTTAAGACAGCAGAAAAACTCAAAGTTAATTCATTACGAACATAATTTTTAGCGATTTTGCCAGATTAGATGAGCCAAGTTTAGAAGCTTCTTTAAAGAGCTT
>NZ_JBQSVL010000080.1:0-13185 GCF_052376215.1 Psychrobacter sp. AOP7-B1-24 | reverse complement strand
CAGTAACTTAAATCAGAAGAAAAAGGCCGCGTTAATCCTAACGCGGCCTTTTGTATATATGTAATTTATAGCATCATTTAAACGATTGGTGGAGGTGTGGGCTTTCCATTATCACCATCCCAGTTTTCACGGGCCTTATCATCTAGGTCAGAAGCTGTTTTGGATTCCCACTTACCATTCTCTTTCCAAGTGGCGTCACCCCAGTCCTCGCCTTCCGCTTTACTATCCAAATCTTTATAAGCTTGGCTTGGATCAATACCTCGGCGTTTCATATCCGCTACTTGCTCTTCTAATGTATGAAACTGGTCGGCATCGTGCATCGTTTTTTCTAGGCCATCCAACTCTTTTTTTAATTCATCACTTTTAGAATTACTCATTGCGTGCTCCTTAACTGATCAATATTGATGTATGCTCTATACACTTGTAGTTTTAATACTTGTAGTTTTAATATTAGCATCTAACCAATCTTATTATCACCAGTCTTGGATAAATTCACAACCATTGACTCGTATTCTTTGTATTACAAAACGTATTTATAGTTGCAAACACTCTAACTACTACAATTTAACATTCGAGTCATCCAATAAGTTTTTTGCATAACTCGTCAACTTCCACAGCTCTTGTGAAACGCGAGTACCATAAGTTGTAAGCCCTATCCAATTTGCACTCACTAGCTGACGCTGCAAATTATTTAAATCGTCTTGAGATATTTGACAACGCGAAACAGCATGAACATTGGGCATATCCCGCTTGACATCTTCTTCTGCTTTTGATGTTATCAAACGATTAATAGCATTTTGTAGACCATAGCTAGAAAAAGTCTCTGAAATTTTCCCTAATGTAATTAATATCTCTTGCCATGTTAATGACATCGGTCTATTAATGTCTGTTAAATTGCCACCTTCGTAAGCTTGTGCACTATACTGAATATCAAAAAAATCTGTCAGTACAATCACTGGGCTAACACCATCAGTGACAAGTCCATCGTTTACAAAAGTCTCTTTTTTTATGGGCTTATTGGTAGACAATAGATCCGAAAATCGCTCAACGACTTCTTGCCTAGTAACAGTAAAAACCTTCTCTTTATCCTTCACCCAGCCACCAGTCACCTCATCGTTGGTCAGGATATGCTCATAAGTTGCTTCCAGTAGTTTTTCGATATCATCTTCGGTATCATAATAAGATATTTGATTGTCTTGCCTAATCACCGATTTAATAAATTCTTGTAATTGACGACTAATAGTCGCATCTTGCTGATGGTTTTTGATTAAAACTAGCAAGGGTTTGATTTTTGCCTTAGCACTTAGATAGCTTAAATGCATTTGACTAACGCCCGTTCTTTGCACCGAGCCGTAACTATCTCCGATGATCATTAATGCGTAATCGCAATCATCAATACACTGTCGACCATATAGTGGAGCCTTTGGCAACTGGCTCGATACATCATAAGTCAAGAACGCAAATGGCTGAAAAAATATCGCTAAGCTATCCAAGAGCAACAATTGATCGTTGTCAGCGCATATGATATGAATATGGTAGCGACGGTTTGGCACAATTACCTCTAAAATCAGGTCATGACATAAAAGAATGTAAGATCTATCGAATATTAAAATATTAGGGCTGCTGATCGCTAAAACTGTGCCGAATTATATAAAGTCTGATGGTAATGTCGAGACTTTAGCTATGTTTTCAACAATGTTTGGGGTAATTTAGCATTAGCCTTTCGGGACGATACTACTTCCTACTAATGCATGGCAAAATTCTTTAACCTAGAATGACTAGGCATCAAAAACCTCACTGCATATTGTCTAAAAAACAGTTACCGCTAGCACCACATATGAATATTCAACAGACCCTAATATAAAAAATACAAATATATTATTTTGCACAGCCTAGCACAATCTTATAAAGCGGGTCTTAATTTATTTTGATCATACTAGGACGTGTCTTCAATTCAATCGATAGTCATCTACATGTATTAAAAATGACTAAATCTGGCCAAATGGCGTCAAGTAGTTGGCTATTGAGCAAACTGACGTCATGCCTTAGCCATAGTGCTAGTTAGCATAATATTGCAACACTGCGTCCTTACCCAGTAAACGCGTGATTAAGGCTCCCAGTTTATCATTGTATTTAGTAGCATAAAAAACCAATGGTAGCCTAAGATTCGTATCTAGGTCTTCAGCATCTCCTGAACTATTTGACTCGTTCTTAGTCAACGCTGATAATTGGTTGGTAGCCAATAGCTGCCTAACTCGCTCAGCGATTGCTTGCCCAGAATCCACTACCTGCATTGATAGTTGCTGCGATGCAATCTCATTCAATAAAAACGCTTTAAAAAATGGATAATGGGTACAGCCTAGCACTAACTGATCAATACCTTCGTTGGCAAATAATTGTAGCTGCTGGCGCAAACTGAACGCCGTCTCGTCCTGCTCTGGCATACCAGCCTCTACCCAAGGCACTAATCGTGGATCAAAATACTTAGTAACCACTGTATTATTAGGTTTAGCAAAATTGTTAATGACATCATTAAGCAATGTGCCATTCAAAGTCGCCTTGGTCGCCAACACTGCGACACGGCTGCTCTTACTAGCAGCTACAGCTGGTTTTAAGGCAGGTACTAAACCGACAATGGGTAGCTGAGGGTAGTGACGCCTTGCGGTTTCCAGTGCATAGGCTGAAGCGCTATTACAAGCAATGACGATAAGCTTGCAACCTTGTTGATACAACCACTCTAATGCATTCAGGGTTAACGCTTCAATATCTGCACTATCACGATTGCCATAAGGTACATTTAGCGTATCAGCATAATAAACATAATGCTCATTGGGGAGCTGCTGCGCGAGATGCAAATAAATAGATAACCCACCGACGCCAGAATCAAACAATCCTATTGGCGAGCTACGAGTTTTACTATTCATAGCTTTACTAATACTAGCTTTGTTTATAGCAGCATCACCCACTTCCCCAAAATCCTTACCAATGAAGGTATCTGAGCGCATCTTGAATGCATTCGTGACATTACTTGCCGTAATATCCATCGTTACTGTACTGCCATTTTTATACACATATCATTATCTTTGTACTGTTTCTTCAGTCAAATACTGAGTTAAATATTATATAGTTATTAAATTGCTATCAAGTTGCTATCTATTTATTATTTAACACAACCTATTTATTTAACACAACTTTATAAAGCATTTCGTCATTTTAAAAAATGCTGATAAGACCAGTGCATACCCTAGCTACTAAATACCTCACTATAAATGAGTGTCGTTAACTGGTAGGCATCGATAGCTGATAAGACTTGCTACCACTTTGTAAAATTAATATTGTCTCACCATTTCGCTCTATTAATTCACCAATCTCTGCAAGATGATAAAACGTATTACGACCAATCAGCGCAGTCAAACCATTTCTAACAAGCATATAAGGACGCACTTGCGGTTCAATGACTGCTTCCTGATGACTATTCACATCTGTATCAGCTATTGCATAGTCAATCGTACTACTATCTTTAGTATTATACGCCTTTAATGTGATTGGGTGCTCATCATCTAAACGCACCACATCACCTGTCGTTGTCGTAAATTCTAACCAACTTTCATTATTCTCATGGACGATTCCGACATCATTAATTAATAGTGGTGCATCTTCAACTTGAATGCGGATTTTTTGCACAGGCGTCTTCAAAAAGTACTCAGTGACACCTTCATTTTGTTCTTTCCATAATATAGTCGCAAACAGGCTGACTAATGACTCTCTAGTCATTTTACCACCTTCATGCCACCACTCACCATTTGCCTTTATGACCAGATCCATATCAGCCACATTGTTAGGATTCCAGTTCTCTAGTGGTGGTATTGCGCGACCCTTACGTGACCCTGCAGTAGACTTTAAATACTGGCTAAGTGTATCAATATCACTTAGATTGGATGACACGTCATTTGGGGCTTCCACCTTATTTTCATGATTGCTAATAGCCCTTTTATTATCATAATTCATTATATAATCCTTTACCTAACATTCAAAGTTTGGCAAAACTGTTATTACTATAAATTTTTGTTTCAGGTATGATGAAACCTTGTCGTTATAATTTCCTTATTAACTCAGTATTACCTTAACACCTATACTCATAAATGCGTATCGTGTTTATGAGACTTTTCTTTTATAATAAGTAACGATTTTTTATTTTTATTGAAACGTTCAAGTAGCTGTTGTGTTAATAATAAATTTTACGTTATGTGTTGATATCTTTAAATAAATCAGACTCAACAACAACGTCATTAATTGATGCCGCAAAGACAGTTTTATCGGGCAGCCATATATCTAAGCAACGTTAGCACTGCAACTCTATTATTCAGTTATTAAGCTAATGATGCCCTGAGATAAGCCACTAAAAGTTTAGGAGTAGGTATGCAAGAGCCAAACAATCAAAATCCAGTTATTGATGGTGAAACTGTTAATACTGATAAAACAGTAGCGACAAATCTAGACAAAACAGAGCCAGAAGTTGCGACAGAAGAAGTGTTAGCTGAAGAGTTTGCCGTAGAAAACAAGCCTATCGAAGCCGCCACTATCGACAAAGCACCAGAGCCAATAGTAGAACCTGTGGTAGCCGAGCCTGAGATTGAACGTGAATCAATGGAATTTGATGTCATCATCGTCGGTGGTGGACCTGCTGGTCTATCTGCTGCCATCCGTCTACGCCAACTGGCTATTGCAGCGGGTAATGATGAATTTATGGTTTGTGTCGTCGAAAAGGGCTCTGAATTCGGTGCACATACTTTATCTGGTGCAGTAATAGAAACACGTGCTTTAGATGAACTCATACCAGACTGGAAAGAAAAAGGCGCACCGCTTAACGTGCCTGCGACCGAAGATCGCTTCTATTACTTAAACTCAGCCACACGCTCTACTAAAGTACCTGACTCTCTAATTCCAGGGCCGATGCACAATGACGGCAACTATATCGTGTCACTGGGTAATGTGGTTCGCTGGTTAGCCGCCCAAGCAGAAGAGCTAGAAGTCATGATGTTCCCAGGCTTCCCTGCAGACGATATTTTATATAACGATGATGGCTCAGTACGAGGCGTCTTGACGGGTGATATGGGTGTGGCTGCCAATGGTGAAGCCAAACCTAGCTTTGAGCCAGGTTATGAGCTTCTTGCTAAATATACTATCTTTGCCGAAGGCTGCCGTGGTCACCTAGGCAAACGCTTAATCAGCCGCTTTGATCTTGATAAAGACTCAGATCCTCAACATTATGGTATTGGCTTAAAAGAGTTGTGGGATGTTGCACCTGAAAAGCACGAGCAAGGCGTGGTCATGCACGGTCTTGGCTGGCCATTAACAGAAACTGGTTCTACTGGTGGTTGGTGGTTGTACTTTGATGAAAACAACCAAGTAAGCTTTGGTCTCGTCGCTGACCTGTCTTACCACAACCCATACATGTCACCATTTGATGAGATGCAACGCTTAAAAACGCATCCAGTCATCAAAAGTGTATTAGAAGGTGGTAAACGCATCTCTTACGGCGCGCGCGCTTTAACCAAAGGTGGTCTCAACTCATTACCGAAATTCACCTTCCCAGGTGGCGTGTTGGTTGGTGACGATGCTGGATTCTTGAACCCTGCAAAAATCAAAGGCACCCATACTTCGATGAAGTCAGGTATGCTCGCAGCCGAAGCAATTTTTGAAGCACTACAAGCTGACCGTCAGCATGATGAAGTTGTTGCTTATACCACTATGTATAAAGAATCGTGGTTATATGAAGATAACTATGAATCACGTAACTTCTCGCCTGCGATTCATCGCATGGGTCTGTTTATGGGTGGTGCGTTTACGTTCATTGAGCACAACTTATTTAAGGGTAAAATGCCGTTTACCCTACATGATAACATCCCAGATTATGACCAACTAGAGCGAGCCAACCATGCTTATCAGCCGACTTACTTAAAGCCTGATGGCAAACTGGTATTTGACAAGCTGTCATCAGTATTTATTTCTAATACCAATCACGCTGAAGACCAACCAACGCATCTAAAACTGACAGATCAAACCGTGCCTGTATCCATTAATTTGCCATTATATGCTGAACCTGCGCGTTTATATTGCCCAGCAGGTGTTTACGAAGTGGTTAAAGATGCAGAGGGTGCGAAGTTTGTCATCAATGCTCAAAACTGTGTACATTGTAAAACTTGTGATATTAAAGACCCATCACAAAATATTACATGGGTAACGCCAGAAGGTGGCGGTGGTCCTAACTATCCAAACATGTAATCTAGGATAGTTCTAGTTCAAGATACTGACACAACACACCAATAAAAAACCGCCCTTCATACATGAAGGGCGGTTTTTGTCTTTATATATCCAATTTGACAATCAAAATCAATCTGTCCATGCATCACGATGAGCTTCATCTTTAAGCTTCACAAAATCATCGGGATTAAATTTGATTTGATCACCAGTTTTGCCTGCTTTCACTTGACGCTCATAGTCACGCAGTATTCTAAGTGCCACTGGAGATAGCAGTAAGATTGCCATCAAGTTAACCAAAGCCATCAGTCCCATCGACAAGTCAGCAAAGTTCCAAATAGCGGGCAGACTGGCAATAGCACCAATAAACACCATACCTAATACCATAAAGCGGAAAACCATAATCATCGCTTTGGCGTTTTTAGTACCAGAAATGAACTCTAGATTCGACTCACCATAGCTATAGTTCGCAATGATAGAGGTGAATGAGAAAAAGAAAATAGCAATCGCTACGAATACCACACCCAAATCACCCACATACTGTGATAGTGCCAACTGAGTTAGCTGAATACCTTCTTGCTCAACACTAGGGTCGACCACACCAGACAATATGATGATTGATGCCGTTGCTGTACAAATGACGAGCGTATCCATAAAAACACCTAGCATTTGCATAAACCCTTGTACCGCTGGATGGTCAGGATGACTCTTTGCAGTAGCTGCAGCGTTGGGTGCTGAACCCATACCTGCTTCGTTAGAAAATAAGCCACGCTTGATACCATTAATCATTGCCTGAGCGATACCGTAACCTATTACCCCTCCCGCTGCTTGTTCAAAACCAAATGCTGATTTTACAATCAACACAATAGCCGCTGGAAATTGACTGAAGTTAGTAACAATGATGAATAACGCCAATAAAATATATAAAATAGCCATAACTGGGACGATCTTCCCAGCAATACGAGCAACTGAGCGCAAACCACCAAACACTACTGGCGCAACTAATACTACCAACACTAAGCCCGTCATCCATGTTGGAATACCAAACGCTTCATTGGTCGCCTGTGCAATGGTATTTGACTGTACACCATTAAATGCCAAACCAAAGGCCACTAGCAAACATAACGAGAAGAAGATTGCTAACCAGCGCTTACCCAAACCTTTTTCAATATAGTAAGCAGGTCCACCACGATAAACATTGTCATGATGCGGTACTTTGTACGCTTGCGCTAACGTGGATTCAATAAAACTGGTCGACATACCAACGATCGCCGTCATCCACATCCAAAACACAGCACCTGGGCCACCGAGATAAATCGCAATTGCAACCCCTGCCAAATTACCTGTGCCGACGCGAGCTGCCAGTGAGGTCATCAGCGCTTCAAATGAGCTAATACCACCATTTTTGCGTCCTTGATTAGAGACACGCAATAGTTTCCACATATGACCAAAATGGCGAAACTGAATAAAACGTGTAACAACGGTAAAATAAAGACCTGCGCCAATCAGTACGAACATCAATAATCCATACCAAGGGTTATTAGCAATCAACCAATCATTGTTGCCCCAAATAATGCTGACACCATAGTTTACAATGCTATTAAACCAACCTGCTATTCCGTCGTTCATACGGGCTCCTCATTAACACTTTATAGACTTTACTGAAAATTTGTATTGATATTATATTTGGCCAATTCAAACCTTAGGCCACTTAAACCATCATGCACAGAAAATTCGATATCAAAATATCACGTGCATGATATAGACATTGAAGTACTAACAATTATTAAATTTGGTTATATATCTAAAAAGAGCATTTATTAAATAAATGTTCTTTACACTTGATATACTATAGAATGTATTGAGTAACAATTTAGCAGCACTTATTAGACTATTGTTTTATAATTCTTAGTATTATCGCGTGAGGCACTAGCACTAGGTATTATATAAACAACTAAACGTAAGCTTGATTTTTGCCTTTACTTTTATTTAGTATATGCAAAAGACCTTACTAATATTTATGTTAAGCTAGTAGTTGCTTAATAGCGTGGCATTTTAAGTGCATTAAGAATGTTAAGACACTTGTCAGGAAGACAAGATTGTAAAACAGACAATGGATCGTCTTACCTCTCTCTCTTCCTCGATAAGTCCAGCTCTTTATACATTATATTTTTAAATAATATATTTGATGCCATACCTAACTATTTACTCTTAATAAAGAAATAGATTGTTACGCATTATATCTCTACTGTTGCACACAGTACGTAGCTGTTTTTTATGTTGTTAGTATCCTTTTGATACTGCTTAACCACTATGGATGGCAAGCTATCAAAGAAAATTTGCTATATGTGTTGGTTATGATAGACACAGTATCGTAGCAATCGATACATATCAAACCAATATGTTTCAGCAAAATTAGACCGACAATAACATTTTAGGTAAGACAAAAGGAGTTGTCCTATGGAAAACCACAACGATCCATCTGGATATTGGCGCGCCAATGTTCGTCTCATTTTAGGTAGTCTAGTCGTTTGGGCATTATGTTCTTATGGCTTTGCGATTCTTTTACGTCCTCTCTTAGCTGGCATCAAAATCGGTGGTACCGATTTAGGCTTTTGGTTCGCTCAACAGGGTTCCATTGGTATTTTTATTGTCTTAATTTTTTTCTACGCTTGGCGTATGAATAAGTTGGACAAACAATACGGCGTAGACGAGGAATAGATCATGAGTCAGTATCTAATTAATATTATTTTTGTGGGTCTATCCTTCGCTCTTTACTTCGGTATTGCGATTTGGGCTCGTGCAGGAACAACAAGTGAATTTTATGTTGCAGGAGGTGGTGTTCATCCTGTAGTCAACGGTATGGCAACAGCAGCTGACTGGATGAGTGCCGCATCATTTATTTCTATGGCCGGTCTACTTGCTGCTGGTGGCTATGGTGCATCGACTTATTTAATGGGCTGGACAGGTGGTTATGTTTTACTAGCCATGCTACTAGCACCGTACTTACGCAAATTTGGTAAATTTACGGTTCCTGACTTTATTGGTGATCGTTTTTATTCTAAGACCGCTGCTATGATTGCTGTGGTCTGTTTGATCATTGCCTCTACCACTTATGTGATCGGTCAGATGACAGGAGCAGGTGTTGCATTTTCACGATTCTTAGAAGTTGAAAATGATACTGGTCTTATTATTGCAGCGATTGTTGTGTTTTTCTATGCAGTACTCGGTGGCATGAAAGGGATTACTTACACGCAGGTTGCGCAGTATGTGGTTCTTATGATTGCTTATACCATTCCAGCCGTCTTTATTTCACTGGAATTAACAGGTAACCCAATTCCAGGGTTAGGCTTGTTTTCCAATCATGTAGAAGCAGGCGTTCCTATCTTAACCAAACTTGACCAAGTTGTTACTGACTTAGGTTTTACCGCTTATACTGCTGACGTTCCTAATAAACTTAACATGGTGTTATTTACGTTATCACTCATGATTGGTACAGCAGGTTTACCACACGTTATTATCCGCTTCTTCACAGTGCCTAAAGTGGCTGATGCCCGTTGGACAGCTGGTTGGACGCTAGTATTTATTTCATTGCTATATTTCACTGCACCTGCAGTAGGTGCCATGGCACGTTTGAACCTAATTGACACTATCTATCCACAAGGTGTTGAAGAACCTGCTCTCAACTATGATCAGCGTCCAGACTGGATGAAGACATGGGAAGATACAGGTCTTATTAAGTATAACGACCTAAATAATGATGGTCGTATCCAAATGTATAACGACAGTGGTCTTGGCGCAGCCGAGATTGCATTAGCAAATGCACAAACTGAAGGTGGTGATGTAAGCGCTGCAACTGCCGCTGTGGAAACAGCCCGCGCCGCCCATGATTTAGAAGTTGATGGTCGCTTTGCTGACGCAGGTTGGGCTGGTAATGAGTTAGATGTTAACGCTGATATTCTCGTATTGGCGAATCCAGAAATTGCTCAGCTTCCACCTTGGGTTATTGGTCTTATTGCCGCTGGTGGTTTGGCAGCAGCACTCTCTACAGCTGCTGGTCTATTACTCGCTATTTCTTCGGCCATCAGTCATGATTTGATTAAACGAAATCTCAATCCAAATATTACTGACAAAGGAGAGCTAAAGGTCGCACGTATCACTATGGGGGTTGCTATTGTAGTTGCTACATACCTAGGCATGAATCCACCAGGATTTGCCGCACAGGTAGTTGCATTGGCATTTGGTATCGCTGGTGCCTCACTCTTCCCGGCATTGATGATGGGTATTTTCTCTAAACGTATCAACAATCTCGGTGCTATTGCTGGTATGTTGACTGGTCTCATCAGTATCTTGCTTTATATCTTTGTCTTCAAAGGCTGGTTCTTTATTAGCGGCACAGCAAACCTTCCTGATACCGCAGAGTACTGGTTATTTGGTATTTCACCATTATCATTTGGTGCAGTTGGTGCATTACTTAACTTTATTGTTGCATTCATAGTTTCTTATGCAACGAAAGCACCACCATTACATATCCAAGAACTGGTTGAGAGTGTTCGTTCACCACGCGGTGCTGGTGGTGCAGTCGACCACTGATCTGACGAATCATGATATATCTTCTGTTACTATATATCACTCACAGGCAGTAGCTGCTTGTGGGTGATTTTTTTGCCTTACATGTATTATCATTCTTATATTTTTAATTTACTCAATAGTTTAAATTAGACATACCTAACGCATTAAGGAATATTTTATGCTTTTCGAGTTTATCGCTACCATAGCTGCCGCATTTGGTATGGCTGGACTAGCACTAATCATAACTCATCTCAGCAAACTGGCAGGCAAACGTACACCGAGATGGCTTGTACCCCTGTTTGCTGCTATTGGTATGTTTGCGTTTCAAATACACCAAGAGTACAACTGGTATAGTCAGCAAGTGGCTAAGTTACCAAAGGGAGTAGAAGTGGTAAAAACTGCAGAAAGCACCGAATGGTTTCGCCCATGGTCTTATGCCAAACCACAGATATTACGCTTTATAGCAGCTGATACTGATAATGCCAGTGTGCAAATAGATAACTCAAACATATACTTGGTTAATTTATATTTGTTTGAAAGACGTAGAAGTGTACAAAAGATTGAGCAGGTAATTGACTGTAGTCGTCCTGCACGAGCAGATTATATGCTACCAGAAAAAGGTAGCACGCTTACAATTGAGGAGCATGTTGAACAGACTACTGCATGGCGCGATTTGGCGACAAATGATCCGCTATTTATTAAAATTTGCACCAATAAAGGTTAATTATTTTACATATATCGACCTCCTAAATAACGAAGCCATATACTGAAAGAGGATAGTTTTGTAGGTTAATCAATCTAAAAAATCATCCTCTTTTTGCATCAGTTTTACTTTTATTAGCTATTGTGGTGTGGGACCGCTTTATAAGTGTGTTTAGAATTAGCCCCCAACAACAATCCTGCACATAAGCCACCAAAATGTGCCGCAAATGAGATACCTTGTTGCGGCATCAATCCTTGTTTGATAGTCAACCAGTAGCCAGTGCCCATAACGATACAAGCTACTAGATAACCCCAACGTCGCGCAAATACAGCGCCGCCTATCATGTAACCAAGCATGGCGAAACATAACCCTGATGCACCAATATGAATGGAAGAAGGCGAACCAATAACCCAAGTCACTAAACCAGATGCACTAATCAATTTGATGATGGTGCGATACGCATTTTTTTCAAACAATCCAAATAAAAATAAAATTTGTAGTAATGTTATTGTATTACCTAATAAATGCGGAAAGTTACCATGCATTGTCCATGAAGCAAAAACACCTATCATACTACCCATATCGAGAGTACGAGGTACAATACCAAAAATATTCCACATCCCAAATAAAGCTGTTTCATTTAGAAAGAACATACCCCACATTGGTATCAATACAAAAGCATATAAACCAATAATTTGCTTTATTCGTACTACAATCAAAGTAAGTAATTGCTTCCAATTCATATGATATTACCCTTTCACTTAACCGTTTTAGATATATCCTAATTACTCACAGCAAATAACGATCTATCTATCGGCTCAAACGACAATGACGTAGTATCTTTATCCACAGCCACATAATTTCTTCCATGTAGCAATGAGTTTGAATGGTAAGGCACCAAAGCAGTAGGAATAAAATTACGCGCCGCATCAATATGTTTGATTGAGTCATCAAAAAAGATATGTGGAGCAAATGTTCTTAGTACGGCAGTTTTCTCCAATCCACCTAAGAAAAATGCCATATCAACATTCACACCCCACTCTCGTAACGTTTTAATAGCACGCAAATCAGCAGGTGCATTACGAGCAGTTACTAGTGCTATTTTTATCGGAGAGTATTTAAGAGATGCCGGCAGACGCTCTTGTAGATTTGAGAGCTTAATCAATAATTCAGCATAAGGCCCTTTCTCAATGGGTAAATCACGCATTTGTGCTTCACGAGCATGAAAAGCACGTAAACCTTTTTGCTTATAAAGCAACTCTCCTGAATCATCAAACAGCACTGCATCACCATCAAAAGCAATACGCAACTGCTGAGTATCTAGCTCATAAGTATTAACAGGTGTCGCATCAAGTATTGCACAAGCACAAATATTGGCATCAGCAACTTGCTGTGCATCATCACGATTAGTAGTGAGAAACAGATCAACATTAAAATCTTTAATATAAGGAGCCACAGGGCTACCTGAAACAAATGCAGATCGTGAAATATTAAGACCTTTTTCAAGAATTGCATTAAGTACCTGAATACCTGTATCAGGACTACTCTTTGAAATAATGACAACCTCAACTAATGGTGCATCGATTTCTTTATCTTTATCTAAACAGTCATTGCAATATTTATTAAGGTTCAATAAAGCTTGAATCAAA
>NZ_JBQSVL010000079.1:0-13313 GCF_052376215.1 Psychrobacter sp. AOP7-B1-24 | reverse complement strand
ATGTTGGCCTTTTTTTTATGCTGTTAATATAATTTTTACTTAATATATTAATTAAATTATATAAACTATAGTATCTTAATTAAACTTATAATATGTTATATATAACTAAGGATATCAATATATGTATACAATATGGCAATAAATACGTAAAAATAGCCTTACAGCACTCAAATGATACCTATTATCAGATGGCTTATTGTGTGGCACATAAAATATAGTATACTCGAAAAAATTTTAGGAGATACATTATGAGCATGACATCAGAATTCAAAGAGTTTGCGTTAAAAGGCAATGTGATGGACCTAGCGGTTGGCGTCATCATTGGCGGCGCTTTTGCTACTATCACAAAATCTTTAGTAGACGATATTATTATGCCATTTGTCGCTTTTATTTTCGGTGGCGAGATCAACTTTAAGAATATGTTCTTAGTGTTAGGTGATGCTCCTGACGGTATTGCTATGACTTATGATGCACTTAAAGAAGCGGGTGTACCTGTATTAGCATACGGTAATTTTATTACTGTATTGATTAACTTCATTATTTTGGCGTTTATTATCTTTATGATGGTGAGAACGGTCAATAAGATGCGCCGTGCTGATGAAGTGGAAGAAGTGGTAGAAGAAGTCGTTGAGCCTTCAGAAGAGGTGCAATTGCTGCGTGAAATTAGTGCTAAGCTTAGCAATACTAATGGTTCAAAATAAAGCTATAGTCAGAAAGTCGCTACAGGGTTACTCTCTTCAAATGTAATATTAGTAGCATATGCACTCAGCTGTTTTATATCCATTTAGAGTTTTTGACTGCCTGTTATGGCGAATAAAATAATAAAAAAGGCTAACGCGAGGTTAGCCTTTTTTATTGTCATTTTACAAAGTTGTTTTTTAGAGTGTGTTCATTATTGAACGTTTTCTAATAATAACTGCTTATGGATTGACCACGACATAGTCATTGGTATTAATGAAAATTTCTGATGGTTGGTCTACCACAATACGCACGATATCATCATCCGTGACTTGTGATTTATAATAGCTGTCTTCAGCAACTGTACAACCTAAGCAACGTCCCATCGCGCTCCAAGGCTCAACAACCAGCTTTTGCTGTGCTTGAGTGGTTTTACCACCGATGACGGAGAAGGGTAGACTAACAAGATAGAGAGCCGTACCAGTGACAGCGCTCACAAGTTGTAGAGGTTTGCCTACAGCAGTATCGACCAACATGGTTTCGTAGGAAGGTCCAAAGTCCGTTTCATCAATCTCTATTGCTGCCAAGGCAGGCTGCATACTAGCGGCCATTAAACTTAAGCTTGCGGCGACAGTAAAAGCTTTTTGCTTAAATGTGCGTTGATTCTTGGCTTTAACAGTCATAACGATATCCTAAAATTCACAATTAGTATGATTGGTGGCTGCTGCTATTTTCAAAAAGAAATATCGCGGCAACGATAGCTAGGTTAAATATTACAGATAAATAAACCGTATGCACTATTTATGTAAGTGCTATTGCTATTAAAGCAAGATGCGGGCTAATAAGCAACAAAAATACGCATGATATAATGACCTTAATGAAAAAATATAAGGTGTTTTCCTAAAATGACTGTGTTGATATATTTATGGTGAATGAGATAGGCAGTAACTGTCTGAAATACTGCTCACATCGATGGTTGACAGCTCGGACAGAAAACACTTGCTCGACCGTTAAGTTTTATATTATCAAGTATGGTATTACAAGTTGGACAGGCCTTTCCTTGTCTTCCGTAAACGTTTAATGTCTGCTGAAAATAACCAGTTTGACCACTGGCAACTGTAAAGTCTTTTAACGTTGAGCCACCAAGTATGATGGCTTTTTGAAGGATGACTTTGATATGATCAACTAGTACAACAATCTGATCGTATGACAATTGATGAGCGGGTGTTGCGGGATGAATTGCTGATAAATATAAGCTTTCGGTTGCATAAATATTGCCAACACCTACCACGACCTGTTGTTCCATAATAATGGATTTGATAGGGCGTGTAATAGGCTGTTTTTTAGTTGGTAAGTTGGTGCGTTGAATGAGCTGATATAAGTAATCGGCAGTAAAATTGTCTGATAGTGGCTCAGGCCCTAAATGGTCTAATAGTTTCGTGCCATAATCTTTATACCATAACACTGAGCCAAAACGTCTTGGATCATAGTAGTGTAGCTGAGATGGTGTGTTATCAACATCATTAAAGACTATGATTAAATGGTCGTGTTTGCGTTTATCGGTACACATAACTGTGTTGCTGCAAGCTGCCAGACATGCCCAAATGAATTAACAGCTGACGTGTTTCTAACGTCGCAGTTTTGGCTGTATTACGGTTAGCATTGAATCGTGATGATGAGAAACTGAGTATCAAATACTTTGCTCTGCGCTCAACCTTATCAAGTGTAAAACCAACCAATTTATCTAAATCATCAGGCATCGCCCAGCGTAGTTTAGGTTGAAATACTTTTACATCAGCAACCTGCTGTGTTAGCAGTGGTGCAAGACTAGTCTTGGTGGTTTCTACTTCAGGTAGTTCAGGCATGATGTTTTTCTAATGGCTGTATTATTAAGTGAGTATTGTTAAGTAAATAGGCAATGCCAAGGTATTGTTTAGACGACAGCTCGACGAGCATGTAAGATACCGTGCTGTTGCTCCAATTTGGCCAGTAGCTTAGATAAATGAGCCAGTCCTGAAACCTCAATATGAAACTTCAAAAAAGCGATATTATCGTCATTACTAAGGGTTTGAACCTGACGGATATTGACGTTTTCTTTATCAATAATTTGTGTTAGATCACGCAATAGTCCTCGTCTGTCATATGCCTCTACATGAATATCAACTGGTTGATAGCGACCGGATTGAACGCGCCAAGCTGCTTCTATTTCGCGCTCTGGATCACGCTCTATTAAACGTGCATATTCGGGACAGCCACGATTGTGGACACTGACACCTCGTGACAAGGTGATATAACCAGCAATAGGCTCACCATGTACAGGGTGACAGCAGCCTGCTAAATGAACTTCAATATTATCTAATCCATCAATATGGATTTTATAAGCATCGAGTTTGTCTGCATCTCTGTTATCGACACTAAGTATGAAGTCTTCTGGAGGACTCTCAGGCTCTAGATGCAATTGACGAGAAATATGGCTAGTGAGCTGGTTTAGACCAATCTCACCAGTCACCAAGCCCACGATAATATCGTCGGTGGTATTGACATTAAAATGTTGAAGATAGTCATTTAAGTCAATGCTGTTTGGATGTACTGATAACCGCTCAAGCTCTTTGCTGAGCATTTGACGACCAATCTCGATGTTTTTATCACGGTCTTGTTTATTGAACCATTGCCTTAATTTTGAGCGTGCACGGTTGGTATGAATATAACCGAGGGATGCAACTAACCAGTCACGATTAGGTTCACGTGATGATTTGGTGATGATTTCAACTTGCTCACCTGTTTTGAGTTGATAAGTCAATGGCACATAGCGCTGATTGACTCGCGCGGCTTGGGCACGGTTACCAACCTGCGTATGCACGTAGTAAGCGAAATCAAGAACGGTGGCACCTTTTGGTAACTCGGTAATATCGCCATCACGGCTGAAGATATAAATACGTTCGAGCTCATCAAAGTCAACGAGTTGCTCCTCTTCATCGAGCTCCGTATCATCGAGTTCGTCATCTGTTAATGAAGGTGAGCGTAGCTGATTACGTGTTTCATTATTAATGGATAATAATTGACGTAGAGAGCTGATTCTCTGACTGAGATAGTTATCCTTTTTATTCTTTAGACCTTCTTTGTAATTGACATGCGCACACATGCCAAGCTCAGCCTCAAAGTGCATTTCATGGGTACGAATCTGTACCTCAAGAGATTTTTTCTCAGCAATAACAGCGGTATGTAGTGAGCGATAGCCGTTAGATTTGGGGTTGGTAATATAGTCATCAAACTGTTCAGGAATATAACGCCATAGGCCATGTACCAGACCGAGTACGTGATAACAGTCTGAAGGCGTGGTGACCAGTACCCGCAGTGCACGAATATCATAAAGCTGATCAAAGGATAAGCCTTTGAGCTTCATTTTTCGGTAGATAGAATATATATGCTTGACGCGTCCAGAAACTTCGGCTTCTATATTGGACGCTGCTAAGGCTTCATTGAGCTGGTCTTGTACACGCTGAATATAAGACTCACGCTCGCTACGTTTTTCGGAGAGGAGTTTGGCAATTTCTTTGTAGCGATCAGGTGCGAGATAACGAAAAGCTAAGTCTTCAAGTTCCCATTTTAGCTGTGCAATACCCAACCGATGCGCTAATGGTGCATAAATGGTCATGACTTCCCGTGCCACACGACTTTGCCGAGTGACACTAGAAAATGTCAGCTCACGCATAGCAAAGGTACGCTCTGCTAGCTTAATAAGCACCACGCGTACATCGTTAGTGACGGAAATAAGCATGCTATAGATATTGGATAACTGGTCACGTTGGTTGTTGACAAAGTGATCTTCCAAACGCTTATTATTTTCGATAATTTCAGACAGCTTACCCATTGCTAAGGCATCTTTGACCAAAGTAGATATATGCGATCCAAAGTTCTTTTCAATATCGGCAAGGCTTATGATTTCTTTACGTGCACTGCGATAAAGCATCGCCGCGACAAGGGCGTCTTCGTCTTGATAAAGGTAGGTCAGTATGTCGGTCATACCAATACCAGTCACATAAGCACCTGAGCGTTCAGATTCGTTGGTATTCATGTGATTACGAATGAACTCACAAGCAGCATGCAAGTTGGGTACAGAGTCTTGTCCGATACGCTTGGCCACGTTGTCTAACCAAGTAGGGACATCGATATTCACCTGATCTAAATCAATGACTTCTGGCTCTTTTTCAGCGAGAGGGTTATTTTCATCTAAAAGCGGGTTGTTGGAATATTCATTATCAAGCTCTAAATCATGACTATGTGAATCATTGCTGTGGGAATCATGACTATGGATAGTGTGTAATGCTGAACGGTCAAACGTAGTATGTAGCTTATGAGTGGTCAGCTGGTATTTTATATCAAGGGGAATTTGAGCATAGCTATTGGCAGACTGATGAGAGCGTTGGCTCGCGACCAGCTGTGCCGCAAGTGTTGCACTATCGGCTTTTGTGGTCTGTCCATCCACAAGTGGCAATCCTTCACGAATTTTTACCATAGCCGACTCCTCTTAGCTATTTTGAATTGATTATAACTGCATCTACTATACACACTCTACTACCAAACCCCAAAAATACAATCAGCGGTGTCAAAATTATTTAGTCTACGGCTCGTAGTGTTTGAACTTGTTTGACTTACTGATTTTATCTTTTGAATGCCATAAGTTTATGATTCAAAAAGTATTCACTATAAACCGATAGAGCTGCTAAAAATTTTTAGCAGCCATAAACTGTGCATAAAATATATAAAGTTATAGATATAAAACTTTCTAGCCATAAATAAAATCAACATAGAAAATTTGTTCACTATTATCTCATTTTAAGGCGACAAATCAAGCGAGGCTATGTAATGTCAGCCATTTATAAAGATAAATATAGTCAGAGAACGACTAGACCGCTATTTTTTCGAAACGGGCGATCGACTCAACATGCCCCGTATGACAGAACATATCCATCACGCCAGCATCTGTCAAACGATAGCCTTGTTCTAATAACGCTTTTGTATCACGGGCGAGCGTCGCAGGATTACAAGAGACATAAACGATACGCTCAGCATTAAATTTAGGCAAATACTGCATAATCTCCCATGCGCCAGAGCGTGGTGGATCAATCAGCAATGCATCAAACCCTTGGTTCGCCCACGGTTTGTCGGTACAGTCCTGCGTCAAGTCTTGGCTATAAAATTCGGTGTTATGGATACCATTGCGTCGTGCGTTATCTGCTGCACGCGCCGTCATGGCTTCGCTGCCTTCTACGCCGATTACAGACCCTGTCTCACCAACAAGCCGTGCTAGTGGTAAGCTAAAGTTACCCAAGCCGCTAAACAGATCCAGTACGCGCTCTCCTGTTTTTAGATCCAATAAGTCGCAGGCGAGTTTGGTCATTTTGCGATTGACCGATAAGTTTACTTGCGTAAAGTCAGTCGGAATAAACTCAAACGTCAGATCGTACTCTGGTAGCTGATAATACAAGCGCCCAAACTGCTGACTCATATCATCAGCATCGGTCAGTGCGATGCGCTGAATGCTGTCAGCCCCTTTAGATTGTAAATATAACTGCCAATTACGCTCTGCAAAAAACACTTTGAGTTTCTCTATATCAGCGTCTGACAATGGTTCTAAGTTACGCACGATAAGCGCAACGGGCTGGTTGCCATCTGGCAGCTCAGGTATCTTTTCACCCATGGCCAGTTCAAGCTGGGCAATCTTATTGCGACTCTCTAACGTACTAATGAGTGCTTTTAAGTTTTCAATTTCAAAACCAATTCTTGGGTCTAGAATGTGACACTCATTTAATTCTGCTAAGAAGTTACTTGAACGCTCGCGAAAGCCGACCAACGCTGTTTCTTTTTTGGTGACATAACGCACACCCATTCGTGCTTTTGTACGGTAGCCAAGACGATCGGCGACCACGGGTTCGAGCCAGTTATCAGGCGTTACATTGGCCTGATGAATAAGCATTTCGGCCAGTACAGATTGCTTGAAGGTGATTTGGCTTTCTGGCTGCCAATGCTGCAAGTTACAGCCGCCACAGACCCCGAAGTGCGGGCAGGGTGGTACGGTTCGCTCAGGATTTGGATTGGCAGTAATACTAACGGCATCGCCTTCTTCAAAACTGCTACGGCTATTGGTTATTTTGACCAACGCGCTTTCACCGGGCAGCGCAAAACTGACAAAGGTTGTTTTGCCATGCTTGTCTTCAGCATGACCATCGTCAACCCCAAAACCATTGCCATAGGTGGCAACACCGCGACCATCATGCGACAATCTATCAATGGTAAAAGGAATTGGCTCGGCATCTTTTAGGCGACGACGTGTTTTTGATGATGGCTTAGATTTTTTCTTACTTGGCGGAACGATGATAGTTTGGCCAGCGTTGGTTTGTGACGTCGCGTCAGAGGTTATAGCCGTTTTTGAATCGGTGGGTTGCATAAACCTGCCTTAATGATAAGTAACTAAAAATGAAAGTAAAAGTGATTGCTTGTAATGCTAGTATTTCACGATGTGGGTGCAGAGGACCAATGAGCGATGAAGTCCTGATGACGCAGTTGACCATCTGTTTGGGTATATCCTGCTAAATAGTCATAGCTCTGCTGTTGCCAAGCATCAAAGTCTTGTGACGATAGTTGTCCGGTCAAGCGCAACCAACGTAAATATATGAGCCAAGTATTCATCACATCGGATTCGCAATAGATAGAAAGCGTTTGCCAGTCATTAGTAGTGACAAGCTTACCAACCATACTGCCATCTAATTTTGTTTTATCTGGTAAGCCATACAAACGTGCAACGACATCCATGGCTTCACGGCGACTGGCACCGTATTGACTAAATCTATCCATCAAATCAAGGTGGCGCGTGTGGAAGCGATTGACGTAATTGTCAAAGCGCATGTTTTTTATACGCTCGCCTTCTTCAAATAACCATGGCGCTGATAAATCGTATTGCATGGCGCGATAAATAAGCACCGGAATATCAAAGCCTGAGCCATTCCAGCTGATAATCTGTGGTAGCTTTTTAAGCTCACTAAAAGCTCTAAAAAACTTGGTAAGAATCTCTCTTTCGCTCAGCTTATCTGCTGTTAGTGAAAATAAAGAAAACTTGCCATCTTTGATATACAATGCAGAAATGCAGACAATACGCTGTAATGGCAGGCGCATAAAATCATGCCCGGCTTCTTGCATACGTATCGCAGTCAATGCGCTTAGTGCGTCTTCGTCATTGAGCTCAGCCAACTGCGGGTAGATACGCCGCGCACCCTCTGTATCAGCGACAGTCTCGATATCAAAGACCAGTATAGGGTCGGAAGGTAATGCTTGTGTCATAGATAAACCCGACTATTTATAATATTGATTCTTATAAGATTATAGTGCTGTATGGTCTACGCTATCATTGACATTATATAAACCTGTCGATAAATAACGATCACCACGATCGCATACAATAAAAGCGATAACCGCGTCTGGATTTTGTTTGGCAACTTGTATTGCAGCCCAAGCTGCTGCACCTGAAGATACTCCTGCGAAGATACCTTCTGTTTTTGCCAGTTTGCGCATATAAACCTCTGCAACACGTTGATTGATATCCATCACGTCATCGATCAAATCCGCATCAAAAATACCAGGCATGTAAGCCGCAGGCCAACGGCGGATGCCTGCAATAGATGCTTCTTCATCAGGCTGTAGACCAATAATTTTAATATCGGGGTTTTGTTCTTTAAGATATCGTGCCACACCTGTAATCGTACCAGTGGTACCCATTGAGCTGATGAAATGAGTTATTTTACCACCAGTTTGAGCCCATAGTTCAGGGCCTGTGGTCAGGTAGTGAGCGTGACTGTTATCAGGATTGTTAAACTGATCTAATACAACACCTTGACCCGCTGCTTGCATTTGCATCGCCAAATCTCGTGCCGCCTCGATGCCTTCATCGACTTCGATTAACGTCGCACCATAGGCAATCATGGCATCTTTGCGCTCTTGGGTTGAGTTGGTCGGCATCAATAGTGTTATCGGATAGCCACGCATCGCGGCGACCATGGCCAAAGCAATGCCCGTATTACCGCTGGTTGCTTCAATGAGCATATCGCCTGGCTTGATATCACCACGCTGTTCTGCTTGATAAATCATATTGAAAGCAGGTCTATCTTTGACAGAACCTGCTGGATTATTTCCCTCAAGCTTGGCCAGTACGGTAGCGCCATTTGTTAGTTGCTCTGTGTCAGGTAAGCGCTGTAGTTTAACCAATGGTGTCTGACCGACACAGTCAGCAAGCGTGGAGACCTGAGTAATAAAATTAGCATTTGATATGGCTGCCACGGACATAAGGTATCCTTATTAATTTTTGATATTAAGTTTTAAATATAATTTTAGTTTTCGAGTAAAGGTGTGATTACAGTTGTTATCGCGGTAAGTTAATGATTTAGTGGTTAATTGTACTACTGCCACTTCAATAAGTCGCAACAAAGCGATAGCCAGTAAAAATTTGAGTCATTATATCATTTTGTTTTTGGCTACGCTGATGGCATCAATATATTTTGTTAAATGAGTGGCGTTCGAAAATGGCTAGATAATTTAAATGATGTTAAAGCAACAGATATTTACTATATATCACAAGTCCAAGTAGAAGAAATCTAAGTATGCGGTTAATGGCATAGATGATGATATTTGTGTTTATAAATGCTGTTAAAATGGCTGAAGTATCTAGGGCGCATCTTCAATTCAGTCGATCTTAGACAATTTTTTATTAGGTAGGATGGTTTGCTGCTACGATTAATAGGTAGCAAACATTCCAGTAGAGAGTAACACTAGCATGGCATATAAAAAACGTTTTGATACAAGCAGTGCGTATGACCAATTAATCATATTGGTGTTTTTACCAATTTGTGTGTTGGCAGCCGTTGGCGGTATTTTGGTCTTTTATGAAACCATGCGTGCGAGTAACTCAGAGCAAGGTGTCTTGGCTGAAGCGGTGCTTATTCGTTATACACCAGTGATTGCCGAGCTCATTCCTGAATTATTAGAGCAAGAGCAAAAGCAAGTTACTAGCGAAATTTATATAGGTGATACGCCTCAGACCGTTATTACAAAGCTTGAGGATATCCAAGATAAGCTGGGTCGAATGCAGTCCGAGCAACACGTACAGCGTATTGCTATTATTGACGAAAACAATCAGGTGCTTACCGCCGTTGGTTACGGATTAGATGAAGCGTGGCCATCCATCGATACCAAAGAAAGTTTCTTGTCACAAAAGCAAACACCGATTGGTACTGCTTATGGCAGTGTGCTAGGCGATTTTGAAGGACAAAGACTGTGGTTATTAATCGATATGGATAACGAGCCGCTTTATATTGCGCGTTATCGTATTGCCATGGCGCTAGTGATTACTGGTTTGTTCACGATATTGATTTTATTACTCAGTTTAAATATTTATTCAAAGCGCTGGATAACACCAATCTATGAGCTACGTTTGCAGCTACAACGCACTCATGTAGATAACTTGTATTATCCCATTCCGGTTGAATCAGATGGTGAGCTCAATCTGCTGCAGCAAGATTTGGTCAGGACATTCCGCCGTTTGCATATGAGCTTTCAAGAGCTTAAGGATCATGCAGAGCAAACGGAAGATGATTTACGTTTGGCCTTTGACGAGATGGAAATGCAAAACATCTCTATTCGAAATGCGCGTGATGCCGCCATATCGACCAGTCAAGCCAAGTCTGCTTTTTTGGCCAATATCAGCCACGAGCTGCGTACACCACTTAACAGTATTGATGGTTTTATTAATCTATTAGCACGTCATGGTGAGTTAAATCCTGAGCAAGATTTGTATGTGCACACCATACGTAAGTCTTCAGCTCATTTGCTAGCATTGGTAAATGATGTTTTGGATTTTTCCAAAATTGAAGCAGGTAAATTGGTACTCGATCGCCATGAGTTTGACCTCTATGACACCATTTATGACGTGGTGGATATGCTCTCGCCAGTAGCAGCAGAGAAAGGTTTGCGCATGGCGGTGCTGTTTTATAACGATGTACCGATGCGTATCAACGGTGATGCTCTGCGTCTTAAGCAGGTATTGACCAATATTGTGGGCAATGCCATTAAATTTACTGATACTGGAGATGTGGTCGTACGGGTGAGCTTGGATGATCACCGTGACAACTACCTGATGATTAGTATACAAGATAGTGGAAAGGGTATTTCTGTAGAAGATCAAAAAATGCTGTTTCAGAGCTTTAGCCAAGGTGATCCATCTATCACTCGTCAATACGGTGGTACAGGACTGGGTCTGGTCATCTCCAAGCAGTTGACTAGGCTGATGGGTGGTGACATTGGCTTTCATGACAATGCGCAAGAAAACATCGCCAATCAGGGCGCGACGTTTTGGTTTCGCATGCCAGCCCATGTCGATGTACTAGAGGCAGCCACTGGTCAAACGATTGAACTGCCAGTCTTGGCACCGCTTGCGAGTGAGACCGATGAGTTTAATGTGTTGGTATGGATTAATCATGCCGCCTCTATCCAAGTGCTCAAAGCCAGCTTGCAATATTTACCGATTACACTGACCCAAGCCAACTCATTGCCAGGTGTGCTTGAATCATTAAAAGAACGCGGTAATTATTGGGACTGGGTCATCGTCGATGATGATACACAAGACGATATGATGGCACTGCTCAAACAGATTCGCTTGCATTACCAAGGCAAGCTTGCGGTATTTGGTTATCAAGTGGCTGCGGATCAGGCACTATTGAATCGCTATCATGCCAATATTTTGTATGAACCATTGGATAAAAGACAGCTCTACGCCATGCTAGATACGCAAAAGCGGACTGTGCCAACCAGTTTGCAAGAACCACGTTGGAAAGGGGTAACGGTTCTAGCAGTCGATGATCATCTACCCAACCTACTGGTATTAGATGCTTTGTTGAGTGAACTTGGTATTCATGTTTTGACAGCAAGTAGTGGTTTTGATGCCATAGAGATTATCAGTAAGCAGCAGATTAAACACACCAAATTATCGAAAAATGATAAGCAGAGTCTGTCAAGTAAAACTCAGCTCTCTAAAGCGGAAGCTCGCGATGAAGCGAATAAAAAATCTAATAGTACGCTTTTTGAAGATGCAAATACCGAAGATAAAACGGCTATTCAGGGTAAAGATAATATTGATTTAATATTTATGGATATTCAAATGCCACGTATGTCAGGGCATGAGGCAGCACGTCAGATTCGCGATATTGAAAGTGATGATAATCATACCCCTATTATAGCGCTGACAGCGCATGGCTTAGCGGATGAACGAGATAAACTGATCGCCAGTGGCATCAATGATTATGTTGGTAAACCTATTAGCCAACCGCAATTGCTACAAGTACTACAAAAATGGCTTGGACGGACATCGAACACATCAGAATTAATGGCGCTGCCTAGCACAGATTTACAAAGTGTTGACTTGTATGATGGTGAGGTATCAGAGACAGAGTCTGGTGTTATTGATTCGGTCACTAGTCACTCAATGAGTAATAGTATTCAGCCTCATGATTTGCAAAATAGAGATGCTGAAATACAGTCAACTTGGCCTTCTGATTCTGCTACTAAGGCTTACACCATGGTACAAGGAGATGAAACCGATAAGAATGATGCGTTTGATATCGCCAACTCACAAAAAATTACTCGTCCTTTATCATTGAAAAAAATTCGTGACGACTACCTACGTGACAGTCAGCCTCGTGACGATTATAGGCGAGAACCATCACGTGAAACCCAACCTCGTTATGAAGGGTTACATTTAAATAAACATGGACAGGTACCATTATTGTCTGCACCGAAATTGTCTGCACCGAAAAAACCAATAGGTGGCTCTCATGATGAGCGGATAGCATATACAGAGTCAGGAGATTACGATCAAGGAATTAGAGGTCTAGAGGTTTTGGATTGGCAAGATGCATTGCATCGCTCAGCAAATAAACCTGATTTGGCAGCCAAGCTTATTATTATGATGCTTGATACGATCAATGATGAAAAACAGGCATTAGCCCAGGCATGGGAAAAGAGAGACCGCAACATGCTGGCACAAACTGCTCATCGTATATTAGGCGGTAGTCGTTATACAGGTGTGCCACAACTACGTCAGGCCAGTCAAGATTTAGAAGATAAGTGTTTATTGAATGTACAGCATACCACCCCTGCACAGTTTGCTATGCTTGAGCCGTATTACGAGGCGCTAATGCTAGCGTTAAACAATTTACAGATGTTAGATTTATCTGGCTATCCTCAGCTGACTTATCATCGTTTGAGTGAAAATGATATGACATGGAAAATGATTTAACAGGGTAACCATATGGGAATCCCATAGTAAGGTAAGTACTCTAGTGGTTCTTTGACTATATCGTACCGTCACAGTCAGTTATTGCTGAGGTAGGGTAGAGGTAAGCCTGTTAGTATCATTGTTATCGGCGCTATATTTTATTCATTCATTAATAAGGATTGTTATGAAACCGATTGCTACTTACAAGTATGAGACCTTACAGGTTAGGGTGTGTATAGAATTCAAATCAGGGGCAACCAGATAAAGACACAAGCGAGCATTACCGCCGCTGCATAGCTATCTTTGAGCTTATCAT
>NZ_JBQSVL010000078.1:0-13668 GCF_052376215.1 Psychrobacter sp. AOP7-B1-24 | reverse complement strand
CGTTTTGGTCACCATTTGGTCACCGTCGCTTTTTCAAATGATTTAAAGCTGATTGTACAATCATGACTATGAGTCGATGCAAGCAAGAATTTTCCCCTACAGCCCATATATTACAGACAAAAAAAGCCCCAATCGTGAGATTGGGGCTTTCTAAATATTTGGTAGGCATAAGCAGACTCGAACTGCTGACCTCTACCATGTCAAGGTAGCGCTCTAACCAACTGAGCTATACGCCTATTTAGGTCATGCATTTTAGCAAGTTTTTCAAACTTTGCAAGCCTTTTCTATCACAATAATCACTTATTATCATAATATCTGATACAGCATCAGATATGGAGTATTTCTTAATGTTGATTGTTTATTTATAATAAATTATAATTTAATTAGGTTTAGTTTTTATTATTAATAAGAATATCATGCCTATTATTTATCAAGGCTGAACTGATATGATATGTTTTGAATATTTAGTAATAATGATAACGATTTAAAGTCAATCGTGTTTACTAAGAATAAAATAAGCACAAGTTGGAGGACACTATGGGGCTATTGGTGGATGGGCAATGGCAAGACAAATGGTATGACACAGAATCTAGCGGTGGTCACTTTGAGCGCGAACAGGCAGGCTTTAGAAACTGGGTCACGGCAGACGGTAGTGCAGGGCCATCAGGCGTAGGCGGCTTTAAAGCTGAAGCCAATCGTTATCATTTATATGTATCGCTAGCTTGTCCTTGGGCGCATCGTGCTTTGATTTATCGTAAGCTTAAAGGTTTAGAAAATATGATCTCACTGTCTGTCGTCCACCCTTATATGGGTGAGCATGGCTGGACATTCTCAGATGGTTCAGGTGTCATTGCTGATCCCATCGTAAATGCGAGCTACTTATATGAGATATACAGGGCGGCAAAACCGGACTATACAGGACGTGTCACGGTGCCTGTTTTGTGGGATAAAAAGACCAATACCATCGTTAGTAATGAGTCGGCAGAGATTATTCGTATGTTTAATTCAGCCTTTAACGAAGTCGGAGCATTGGTGGGTAACTTTCTACCGACAGAGTCATTAACAGAAATTGATGAGATTAACACCTTTGTTTATTCTGCAATGAATAATGGCGTTTATAAGGCAGGGTTTGCGACTACGCAAGCAGCTTATGAGGAGGCAGTGACGGAGCTGTTTGCCGCGCTAGATACGTTAGAGGTACGCTTATCCAGCCAGCGCTATTTGGTCTGTGATACGATAACGGAAGCAGATTGGCGACTGTTTACGACCTTGGTGCGCTTTGATGCTGTGTATGTCGGACATTTTAAATGTAACCTGCATCGTATCGTTGATTACCCAAATCTATGGGGCTATCTGCGTGAGTTATACCAAGTGCCAGGTATTGCGGAGACGGTGAATATGGCTCATATTAAGCAGCATTATTACACCAGTCATGCCAATATCAATCCTACTCGCATCATACCTGTGGGACCAGTGGTTGATTTTAATGAGCCGCATGACCGTGCACATTTATAGCTTTATTTATTAAAATAAAGCATTCAGACGAAAAAACGCCTCAACCACTATTAGGTAGTTGGGGCGTTTTTTTATGAGATGAAATACTCTTTACTTCATGTTAGGCATTGTTTAATTGACGTGCTGCTTCTAGAGCAAAGTAAGTCAAGATACCATCAGCACCAGCGCGGCGGAAGCCGATTAAAGACTCTAAGATGACGGCATCGCTGAGCCAGCCGTTTTGAATGGCAGCCATGTGCATCGCGTATTCACCAGAGACTTGATAAGCAAAGGTCGGTACACCAAAGGTATCTTTGACCTCACGAATCAAGTCTAGGTATGGCTGACCAGGCTTAATCATGACCATATCAGCACCTTCATTGATGTCCATGGCCACTTCATGCAATGCCTCTGCGCGATTGCCAAAGTCCATCTGATACTGTTTTTTATGTCCACCTTTTAGGTTGCCAGCACTACCGACCGCATCACGGAATGGACCATAATAAGCGGATGCATATTTTGCTGAGTAGGCCATGATGGCGGTATTGACAAAACCTTCGGCTTCAAACGCATCACGCATGGCCTTAATGCGGCCATCCATCATATCGCTTGGGGAGATGATATCCGCACCTGCACGAGCATGTACCAATGCTTGCTTGACTAGCACTTCAATGGTTGCATCATTGATGACATAGCCAGTGTCATCTAGCAAACCATCTTGACCGTGTGAGGTATAAGGGTCTAAGGCAACATCGGTCATAACTACCATTTCTGGTACGGCATCTTTGACCGCCTTTATTGTACGTGCCGTTAGTGCGTTTTCGTCATAAGCTGATCTGCCATCAGCTGTTTTTAATGAGTTATCAATCACTGGGAAGATATCGATGGTTGTAACGCCTTCTGCCAGTAATTCTTTGGCGTAGTGGATCAGTAAGTCAATGGATAGGCGCTCGACACCTGGCATACTAGCAATCGTTTCGCGCTGGTTCTCACCTTCTAGTACAAAGACAGGGGCGATAAAATGTTTAGGATGTAGCTCAACTTCACGAATCATGGCACGTACATTATCGTTATAACGTAGGCGGCGTAAGCGAGTAGCAGGGTATTGGCGATTGAAAGTATAAGTCATGTTTTTCTCACTATAGGATTTTATCTGGATTTTGATTTAGGTTTTTTATCACAGATGGTTATAACAACAGCGTTATTTAATGATATTAAAAATATCTAACGCTACTATAACCAATAGTGATAGTAGAAAGCAAAAAGCCCTACCAAGTCGGTAGGGCTTTTTGTACTTATCGACTGCTGATCTTATGATATGGCCATGAGATAATGCCTCTATCAAGCTTAAGGACGAGTATCCTTAAGGATTAGCTGTCTGTGTGACAGATGCTGGCTCAACAGTGCTCTTGTTAAAAGTCGTCTTTTCCGTGATTACTCCTACAGTCGCATCCGTTGTACCATCGTTATTAATATCAACTTCGGTAGTAGGTCTAAAGGTTGTGGATTCAGATGGTTGCGCTTGTTCAATCGCTGATGCTTCCTCTAAAGAAACCACGCGTGCTGAGCCTGCAGCATTAACTGCATTGGTGGCTTTTGTCTTATTACCGTAGTTTGACACATTCGCTATTTGTGCCAAGTTGGTATGCTGCGGTACTGGAATATCAGTTGGTACGTCTAGATTGGCACCGCCGCCGAGCGCTTGATACAACTCAATTTGGCTAATGACTTTTTGTAGCTCTAAATTCAAAATACCCTGCTGCGTTGAGAATAAAGAACGTTGTGCATCAAGTACGTCTAGGTAGTTAGAGACACCTGCTTTAAAGCGTGCATTGGCAATATTATAAGTTTGCTCATAGTTGTCTTGCAAACGATATTGTGCATCGAGCTGATCGCCTAATGTTGCTCGTGTTGCGAGGACGTCAGAGACTTCACGGAACGCCGTTTGAATAGAGCTTTCATAGGCAGTCAGCGTTTGGTCGCGCTCAATCTTAGCCACATCATAATTGGCATCTAAGCTACCAGCATCGAAAATAGGCACACTAATACTTGGACCAAATGACCAACCAAATGAACCACTGCTGAATAAATCATCCAAACTGCCACTACTAACACCGATATTACTGGCCAGGCTGATAGATGGGAAATAAGAGGCACGTGCTACTTCGATGTTGGCACCAGCAGCTTTCAAGTTGTATTCTGCTTGTAGCACATCTGGGCGATAGCGTAGCAACTCACTAGGTAATCCAGTATTAAATATTTGCTGGTTAGTAATATTGGTAACCGAAGGCGTAGGCCGAAGGTCACTAGGTATAGGTGCACCAACTAAGTACTGCAAAGCATTACGTGCCGTCAAAACACTGCTTTGAGCACTCAACATCGCAAGATTGGCGTCTTCTAATGAGGCGCTCGCTTGCAAAGAAGCCAGTTTGTCATCAATGCCTGCTTCAAAGCGTTTGGTGGTGATAAAGAGTGATTCTTTACGACTTTCATAAGTTTTGGACGCCAACTCAAGTTGGGCTAGGCTATAACTTAGATTGGCATAGCTCTGGGCAATATTACTGATGAGCGTGATTTGAGTGGTGTTTTTTGCAGCTGTGGTGGCCAAAAAGTTCTGTAAGGCTTGATCTTTTAGGCTTGAAATTTTACCCCAAAAATCCAGCTCATAGCTTGCTAAACCCAGATTAACATTGTAGCTATTACTGGCGTTACGATCAGTGCTGTTTTGGGCACCGCGAGAATAACTGCCACTACCATCAATCGTTGGCAAGTCGCTAATATCCGTGATTCGATATTGTGCACGTGCTTTTTCAATGGCTAGACGTGCGCTTTCGAAGTCTTTATTGTTTTCAAGACCCAGTGCTATGAGAGCTTTTAAGCGCTCATCGCTATAAAAATTCTGCCAGCGCTGACTGGCAATACTGGCCTGATCAGCGCTACTAGCCGTGTCCTTATCGTATGCTTCATAGGCTTGGTTGATTGGAACATTAGGCTGAGCCAGCACAGGGTTTATATCTGATTTCGGAATCGTATTACAAGCAGCCATACTGATTGCTAGGGTTGTTAGACCTATTAGCCGCACACCATTTTTACGAATGCGAGATGGTAATAAAAGGGTAGAGGTCACGGGGCACTCACCTGTCGTTGCGCCCACGCTGGCAGTCATATTGACTGTCGCGTGTGCTGAGTTTGAGGTAAAAATCGAACGAAAACTCATTATGTATTGTCTCCTAAGTTCACAGGCTGATAACTCTTAGAGAGAGTCGGACTTTGTGGATCACCATTTGGTGTATCATCACCATCGTCTCTATCATTTGGCTTGTTATTCTCATATTTATGAGGAAAGATACTACGTATCCAGATATAGAACATGGGAATAAAGAAAACACCTAATATAGTGGCACTAACAACCCCACCAAGTACACTGGTACCAATAGCACTTTGGCTGCCAGAACCAGCGCCAGTGGCTAAGAATAATGGTACAACCCCGAGGCCAAAGGCAAGCGATGTCATAATGATTGGGCGCAAGCGTTGACGCGCTGCCGTCATCACTGACTCTTTAAGACTATAACCAGCGTCTTGATAATCTCTTGCAAATTCGATAATTAAAATCGCATTTTTAGCAGACAGTCCAACTACAGTCAGCAAACCTACCTGCAAATAAACATCGTTGGCGAAGCCGCGCATCCATGTAAATAGTACTGCGCCTAAAACACCAAGTGGTACAACTAATATGACAGAGAAAGGTATCGACCAGCTCTCATACAAAGCAGCTAGACATAAGAATACCACTAAGAGCGAGACTGCATATAGCAATGGAGCCTGAGCACCTGATTTTTTCTCTTCAAGTGACGTGCCTGTCCACTCATAACCGACGCCTTCAGGCAGATTGGTTATCATCGTCTCTACCGCCGCCATTGCTTCACCCGTACTGAGTCCAGCAGCAGCAGAACCCTGAATGTTCATAGAAGGGAAACTGTTGTAACGGGTCAGACGCGGAGAACCTGACTGCCATTCACTGCTAGAGAACGCATCGAATGAAATCATATCGTTATTGTCATTACGTACATACCACTTACCAAGATCGTCAGGATTGGTACGACTACTCGGCTCGCCTTGTACATAAACGCTCTTAATACGACCACGGTCAACGAAGTCATTGATATAACTTGAGCCCCATGCGGTCGAGATAACGCTATTGATACTGGACATCGACAAGCCATATGCAGCGGCCTGTTCTTGATTGACATTGACTTTCAGCTGCTGTGCATCCTCTTGACCGTTAGGACGTACACCAGAGACTTGGTCGTTTTGAGCGGCCATACCCAACAACATATTGCGGGCTTCGAGCAGCCCTTCATGACCGACGTTTCCGGTATCCTGTAGCATCAAGTCAAAACCACTGGCATTACCAAGTTCAGTAATAGCGGGCGGTACAATGGGGAATACTTGCGCCTCATTAATCTGAGTAAAAAAGTACCCCATTGCCCGGCCAGCCACAGCTTGCGCGGTATTTTCATCACCTGGGCGGTCATCCCAATCCGACAAGCGTACAAACGCCAGACCCATGTTTTGGCCTGATCCGGCAAAACTAAAGCCTGCAACGGTAAAGACAGAGGCAATATTATCGGCTTCTTGAGTATCGTAATAGTTTCTAACTTTATCCAGTACGTCTTGTGTCTGATCGAGTGTAGAGCCAGAGGGAAGCTGAACTAAGGTAAACATAATACCTTGATCTTCTTCTGGCAAAAACGAGCTAGGAATGCGTAAAAAGATCACCGTCATAATACCAATAATGGCAGCATAGCCAATTAAATATAACCATTTACGACCGAAGCTTTTACCCACGAAGCGCTCATAAGAGATGCTTGCTTTAGAGAAGCTACGGTTAAACCAACCGAAGAAACCTTTTTGAGTGGCCATATTACTCTTGTCATGGCTCTTGCTACGTTTAAGCAAGGTCACACACAGGGCAGGGGTAAAGATAAGGGCAACTAAAGCCGATAGTACCATGCTGGTAATCAAGGTAATGGAGAACTGACGATAGATAGCACCAGTTGAACCGCTAAAGAACGCCATAGGTACAAATACTGCTGATAGAATCAGAGCAATACCAACAACAATCTTACTAATTTCACCCATCGATTGAACGGTAGCGTCTTTGACAGAAATGTCAGGATCTTCTTCCATAATCCGTTCGACGTTCTCTACGACTACGATGGCATCATCGACCAATAGTCCGATAGACAGTACCATCGCAAACATAGTCAGAACGTTAATACTAAAACCTGCGATATACAGCACACACAAGGTACCCAAAAGTACCACAGGTACAGCCAATGTCGGGATAATCGTTGCACGCCAGTTCTGTAAGAAAATGAACATGACGATAAATACAAGCACAATAGCTTCGATGAGCGTATGCACTACTTGTTCAATAGACAACCGAACGAATGGTGTCGTGTCATAAGGAGTAACCGTGGTTAGGCCAGCAGGAAAGTTTCGTTCCAACTCAGCCATACGAGCACCAAGTGCTTCGCGCGTATCAAGTGCGTTAGCGCCACCTGCCAAGGATATACCCATACCAGCAGCTTCTTGACCGTTAAATAGTGAGTTAACACTGTAGTCTTGACTTCCAATCTCAACATCTGCGACATCGCTTAAGCGTACTTGCGCGCCTGAGGCATCCGTTTTCAATAATATGTTTCTAAATTCATCAGGGGTCTGTAGGTAGCTTTGTACCGTTACAGTTGCGTTGATGACTTGTTGTTCAGTGTCAGCGGGCGCTTGACCTAACTGGCCTGCAGAGACTTGCGCATTTTGCGCACCGACGGCAGTAATGACATCAGAAGGCATCAAGTTATAGCTACGTAAGCGTGCAGGGTCTAGCCAGATACGCATCGCGTAGGTAGAGCCAAATACACGAACTTCACCAACACCTTCGACACGGCTGATCTGATCAACGATGTTTGAGTTAATGTAATCGGCGATATCACCGCGATCCATACTGCCATCTTCAGAGATGAATGCTTGCACCATCAAAAAGCTGCTAGAGGATTTGTTGACCGTGACACCTTGACGCTGAACGGATTCAGGTAGTGAGCTTGTTGCTGCTTGAAGCTTGTTCTGTACCTGTACTTGAGCGGTATCAGAGTCAGTACCAGTCTCAAAGGTGAGCGTCACTGATGCGCTACCGTTTGACGAGCTGGTTGATGACATATACATCAAACCATCAAGACCTTTCATTTTTTGTTCGATGATCTGGACCACTGAGTTTTCAACGGTTTGCGCACTGGCACCAGGGTAATTTGTGCTAACTGTAACAGTCGGCGGTGCAATACGTGGGTACTGTTCGATCGGTAGATTAATGACCGATATCACCCCGATGAGCATGACTAAAATAGCCAATACCCATGCAAAAATAGGGCGATTAATAAAAAAACGTGACATAGTATATCCCTAAGTCTTCCTATCTTTGAATGGAATTAGTTAGCTGCATCTTCCGCAGGTTTCTTGGCCGTGTTGCTGTCAGCAGGGTTCTTAGTTGCTGCTTGCTGTGGTGTTTTGGCCGAAGTACTAGCAGGCGTGCTATTTCCAGTTGATGCTGGCGTAGCATTTTCTACAGGCTTGGCAACGACTTCTTGATCAGGCTTAACTTTTGAGCCACCGATGACCACTAGCTTGTCGCCTTCTTTTAGACCGTCAGTCACTATCCATTTGCCTTCATATGTACCATTGATCGTTACAGGGCGTACTTTAATTTTATTGTTTTCATCGACGATATAAACTTGAGTTTCATTTTTGGTAGAGCGGGTGACCGCGCTTTGTGGTACCAATACTGCGTTGGTAATGACACTTTGGGTCAAACGCGCACTTACATACATACCCGGTAGTAGAATATCATTACTATTCGGGAAAATTGCGCGTAGAGTGACGGCGCCAGTTGATTCATCAACTTGTGCTTCAGATAAAGCCAATTGACCACTAACGGGATAAACGGTACCGTCTTCTAATACCAACTCAACACTATTCAGTCCCGCTTGTGCTTTGCCTGCAGCGATTTGTTGCTTCAATTTTAGCAGCTCGGATGAAGACTGACTGATATCGACATAGATAGGATCTAGACGTGAAACTGTCACGAGCGGATCAGTTTGACTGGCACTAACCAACGCACCAGCAGTAAAGTTTGAGCGGTCACTACGACCAGAAATGGGTGCACGTACTATCGTGCGACTAAAGTCTAGGGCACTGGCTTCTAAACCCGCTTTTGCGCTTGCAATACTCGCTTTTGCGCTTGCGGCGCTGGCTTGTGATTGGCCAATAGCTGCGCGTGCGCTTGCTACCGCTGCTTCGGCTGTGCGTACAGCTGTCACAGCTTGATCGTATTCTTGTTTAGATATGGCATTAATTTCGACCAAACCACTCAATCGCTGTAAGTCGTTTTGTGCTTGTGCTAATGATGCTTGATTACTCACCAAGGCGGCTTTGCTGCTGGCCGTGTTTGCCAATGCTGTTTGATAGTTGGCCTGAGCCTGTGCGACAGCTGCTCGACCACTCGTTACAGAAGAAGCATAATTGTCCGTATTAATACGATAAAGTGCCTGACCTTTTTTGACAGAGCTCCCTTCACGGAAAAGTATTTCATCAATGACGCCACTAACCTGTGGGCGGACGTCTGCGGTTTGGTAGGCTGTGGTACGACCAGCAAAGGTTTGTACTTGAGGTACGGTTTCGAAGGTTACGGTCTGGACGTTGACGACAGATGGAGGCATTTGCTGTTGTGCTGCATCTCCAGCAGCATCGCCATCATTGTCACAGCCCACCAATACAGCTCCAGATAGTACAGCTGCCATTATAAGCGCAAGATAAGAGTGCTTCATCAATGTCCTCGTCAATAATATAATTGCGGTATAAATAAAAGAGTAATAATCAGTAGTAGTGTTTGATATATCGTTATTTGTGCTATAACAATCAGCATTAGGTGCTATGAATAATATACATAGGCGTTATAATATTGATTGTTTCATAAATATAAAGATGGCTACTGGTACTAAATATATAATTAAATAGTTAGATTTAGCCAATAAACATAGTCCGCTATTATAAACTAAAGGGTTAACCCCACAGTCAAGCTAATAAAAAGAAATTTTTCCTAAAAAAAGCCGTATTTCTAATCATAAACAATAAAGGTATTGAGGGTGTAAGCACCACAAAATATAACGTTCAACAAAGTGTAACATCATGAATTAGTTAAAATTATGTTGTTTTTTGGTTAATGAAGCTGATTTTGTACATATCTAAAACTGTATTTAAGAAGTGTCATGTAGACAGCAAAATATTATATTTAGCGATATCTAAAATCATTTTTAAATTTAGTTAAGGTGTATGGGTTGCTATTAGAACAAATACTGTCTCATTATAAAAAAACAACCCTTACACAATTATAGTACTGCTTAGATTTATGAAACTTAAAGAAAGGTAACGATTTGACTGAAGGAATAAGTGTGTCAGTAATTAGAATGTTTAGTGAATAATATCAAATGGATAAAATTTCCCCAACTACATTGGGCCATATGGAACACTTACAGGTTTGTATCTGCTCATAAATGATACTCTGATCATAGCAGGCGCGCGCTTGCAAGTTCAGTCAATTGGTATAAACCTAAACGGTAACGATTGTCCGGCAGTGTGCTAAGCGCATCTTGAGCCAGTTTGGTTTCTTCCAACGCACGCTGTTTACAGTAGTCTAGTGAGCCTGAGCCTCGTACTAGCTCAATCAGCTGCTCAGCATTTGGTGTTTTACCGGTTTGTACAGCCACTCGCAGCTGCTCGTAGCCATTCTTATCGCTGTCTTTTAATAGCTCAAGGGCTTTGATAGTAGGTAAAGTAGGCTTGCCTTCAGCAAGATCGTCGCCTAGGTTTTTGCCCATCACTTCACTGTCACCACTATAATCAAGCACATCATCAATAATTTGAAAAGCGTTACCAAAGTGCTGACCAAAATCACCTAAAGCCTGCATATGTTCTGTTTTACCTTGTAAGATAGCAGCCCCTTGCGTTGCCATCATAAACAGACGTGAGGTTTTACCATCAATAATGCGTAAGTAATCCGCTTCTGTAGCACTAGGGTTATGCTGATGTTGCAATTGTAATACTTCACCTTCAGCGATATCGCACGTGCCATCAGAGAATACTTGTAATAATGGCAAGCTCTGAAAGCCAACGAGTAGATTAAAGGCCCGAGCAATCAGATAGTCACCAACCAATACGGCGGTAGCATTGTCCCATGTGGCATTGGCTGTTGGTTTTCCACGACGTTGACCTGACTCATCAATCACATCGTCATGAACCAATGTAGCGGTATGTAGCATCTCAGTAATGGCCGCTAAATGCATGGCTTGTTGTGAGGGGTTATCGTTGAACATACGTGCGCATAACAAGGTGATTAATGGGCGCATACGCTTACCGCCAGCATTAATCACATGCTGTGAGACGCTCATAACCAACTGAACTTTGGAGTTTAGGCTACCGAATACTTGCTTATCCATAATCTCAAAATCACTAGACACGATACTTTGAATATCAGCATAGTTAAGTGTTGATGGCGTGTTTAGATCTGTCTTATTTAGAGGAGTACTGGTCATAATAAATAGTCGTATTATAGAAGTGAAGAGGGTTTTTAGCCTTGGATCTCTAGTGGATAAGGCATTTTTTCTATAATAGCATAGCTATGTCTTTAAATTGTTGGTTAAAGTATTTAGCGAGCAATGTACCTTTTCTATACTATGTTGACCGTATCTAAACATTGAAATAAAACGCTCAGAATTAGCTGAAATAATACCTAGGTAAACAAACCTGTCTTTGCTGGATTTATAGAAGAAATAGAGCGTAATAAAGGACTGTAAGCAACTGATTATATGAGTTATAATAACTGATGTTGGGCATAAGCCATTATCCGTTATTATTTTGCGATGTCTCTTTTGTTGAGTGCTAGAACAGATGTGTTCACAATCAACAGCTTATACAATAGCAAAGGGTATGGCTATTCGTGTAACCACCTTACAAAAACAAGATGTGCGGCTTGCTTTTATGAGCAAAAAGCCGTAAAATCTTGCCTTTAATTTTTCCCTGTCGTGTTCGTCGTAAAAGCGTTGGTATAACATCAGCCACGGCACACGGGTTAAACGGAGTCATACAATGTACGCAGTAATCAAAACTGGTGGTAAACAGCACCGTGTAGTCGTCGATGAGTTGCTTAAAGTTGAACTACTAAAAGCAGAAAAAGGCGAAACTATCAAATTTGAAGACGTGTTAATGGTTGTTGACGGCGATAACGTCAAAATCGGCCAACCTGTCGTTGAAGGCGCTAGCGTTGAAGTTGAAGTTGTTGAGCATGGTCGCGGCGAAAAAATCCGTATCATCAAGCACAACCGTCGTAAGCATTATCACAAAGAACAAGGTCACCGCCAATGGTACACCTTGTTAAAAATCAAAGCCATTAATGCCTAATTACCCATTTAGCAATTATTGCTAAACAGCGCACTAAATGCTTAAGAGTTGTCGCATCAGCGGTAAGTCAAATTAACAAGGAGATTTTCTCATGGCACATAAAAAAGCTGCCGGTTCGAGCCGTAACGGTCGTGATTCAAACCCAAAAATGCTAGGCGTAAAAATCTTTGGTGGCCAAGCTATCACAGCTGGTAACATCATCGTTCGTCAACGTGGTACAGAATTCCACGCAGGCGAAGGCGTTGGCATGGGTCGTGACCATACTTTATTTGCACTGAATGACGGTGTTGTAAAGTTTGCGACCAAAGGTAAATTTAACCGTCGTTATGTTACGGTTGAAAACGCATAATTGCCTATCTAGGTTATTTTGTTTTATATAAAATAACTGGATGACAAAAAAGCTCCTATTACCCTGTGGTAGTAGGGGCTTTTTTATGTGTGCTATAGTCAATTCTCTATCAATTGGATACGGTGTCAATTTCGCTTAGTCTACTACTTGTAGTACTTTCACTCGACTTCCTTGTATCCAAATTATATTGAACTAACTATAACGAGATAAAACATTGCCAAAAAGTGATGAGAAGCAACAATAGTTTTTACTTGTTTAACTGAATATTATGTAACAATCATGATTACAAGCCTGTATGGCAGGTGTAGTAATGATTGCAAATCATGACTATGCGTGTGATAAAAAAACTGGCACACTATCCTTATTGTTTATAGACACTAGTTTGATTATCGTCAGATAAGCACTGGTAGAAAATAAAATTTTAATTGAAATACTGTATTTTTAAGCGATTATGCATTTTAAAGAGGATTAATGATGACTTTATTAACCAAACAATCAAAAAAACAGATAAGCCTAAGACAGAAAGTGGCGAATGGTGCTTTAGCAGGTGTATTGATGACATCGCTTGGTGTGGCAGCACCTATGGTTGCGATGACACAATCTGCTACTGCAGCACCCGCAGATAACCTAACCGCTGCTAAGCGTTTGAATACGCTTTTGACAAATACGAAAAGCATGACGGCTAACTTTACCCAAACGACTAAAGGCGCAAACAGCGGTACGTTCAGTGGATCTATGAGTGTGCAACGCCCGAATAGCTTCCGCTGGGAGACCAAGTCACCATCAGAGCAGTTGATCATTGCTAATGGCAGTTCAATGTGGGTATATGATAAGGACTTAGAGCAAGCGACTAAGCAAAACGTTGATAGCCAAGTCGGTAATACACCAGCGTTACTGCTATCAGGTGATCCGAGTAAAATTGATCAGAGTTTCAAAATTACTCAGCCATATGATAATAAAAACTACTATGTGCTTTATCCAAAATCAGACAGTGCCAGCTTTAAGAGCTTATCAATGAGCTTTAGTGGTGGTAAACCTGTGATGATGGTGTTGAACGATAGTCTTGGCCAGACTACTTCTATTAAGTTTAGCGGTATTAAAATGAATCCAAGTATTAATAGCAGTCAATTTAAATTTACACCACCAAAGGGTGTTGACGTTATCAATCAGTAAAAACTTATTAGTAAAACCAATTTCTAAACGGTATTACTACTCAAATGAAACTACTGTTCAAATAAAATTACTACTTAAACAAAAAGGACAAATCTTAAATGATTTGTCCTTTTTTTGTGGCAATGAGTATGGCTATAAGATTG
>NZ_JBQSVL010000077.1:0-13670 GCF_052376215.1 Psychrobacter sp. AOP7-B1-24 | reverse complement strand
GCCATAGTATGTCGATATGTTTATGACGCTAATATATATCGTAGTTATCATCATATAGTAGCATGAATGTCATTATACATATGAGCCAACACATTCTTTCAGCGATGGTGCAAAAACTATCCCAAAAATTCTGAGTACTATTTGATCAACTACATTTATTACACCTGGTATGTGTATATAATAGCTATTAGTGTCAGCAATGTTTTCAATCTGAAATTGAGTTATTTTTCACCCCTGTTTATATTTCTGGTCCTGTTGAGATGATGATACCGTGTCATCCAATTATATCTAAAACTTATGATCATGCTGAGAGAGTTATGAATAACCCTGCTAACGATAGTCACCCTACAGCATCAACTGCGACTTGGTTGGCTGAAGGCCAGTCAAGTCAACGTGACATGTTGGTCAGTCTGCAAGCGCTAAAAACCCAAGCTGAAACATCATTTAACATCATCGCCTCGCACCGCCATCATAGACCTGAAATTTTTGAGTTTGCTGACAGCATTTATCTTGAGCCTTACACCATCGCTGTCAATGATAATGAGCAAACAGCGCCTAAACCTGATACACCACTGATGCCACGCTGGCAGTTCGTCTTAGAACATGCTAAGACGAATAACGTAAAAGTATTACTGACTGGGCGTAATGGGATTGACTATGAAGCCCATCGTGAGAAATTTAAGGCAGCCGGTATTCGTTTATTAACCGGCGCAACCAGCGTTTCATCATTAGAGTCAATCAATGATAAGTTTGCCTTTATGCAGCAGTGTCATCAGCACAATATTCCAGTCGCTGAGGCTTGGCGCTTTGATAACGCTGATGAGCTGCGGGCATTACTGGCGGAACACGGTGATCAGCCTTTATGTGTCAAGCCTGTCATAGGGATTTTTGCTCAAGGATTTTGGCGACTGGATTCAAATAAAGAAGAAGACAAACATTACGATAGCTTTGAGCATTTATACTTTACCGAAAAGAAAAAAATCAGCACTGAACAATTTATGAATGCTTATAGCAACAGCCTAATGGTGCATAAACGTCCCATTCCGATGCTATTAATGCCTTACTTGTCAGGACAAGAGTACTCTATTGATGTAGTATGCGAATATGGTGAGGTATTGGCTGCTGTCACTCGTTATAAAACAGGAAAAATTCAGCATATTGGCTACGAGCAATCAGTCATGGATGTGGTTATTCCACTGATTAAAGCCTTTAATTGTGATGGTATCGTGAGTGTACAAACCAAAGCTGATGATGACGGTCAACACCGTGTACTTGAGATTAACAGTCGCCCATCTGGCGGTATTGATTACACTACCCATAGCGGTGTGGATTTGACACAAATCAGTTTCGCTTATTGGTTAGGTTTGACCGATAAACCAAAGCTGGCTGACATCATACAGCGGATAGTACCCTGCCAAGTACGCTCTATCGTGACGAGTGTCAAGATAGAAGAAGCCAGCATTGATTAGAGTATATATACGACTGCCTCTACTCACAAACCGTACAGCATAGAAAAGGTTTTTAGAATCAAATTCTAAAAACCTTTTTTATTATAAGCGACTTAATAAACAGAACAGTCATAGCTGAGTGTTATTCACCAAATACTAGATTCTCTTTTTTAGGTGCGTTCTTAGAGGCTAAAATCCATAGTAATCCCAATACAACTACTGAACCGATAAAAATAATCATTGATGAAGAAGTAGGATTATCATATGAATGACTCATAGGCATCATCTCACCTGTCATCTGCATATCCATAGCTGCTACACCAACATAGTGCATACCACAAACCGCTAGTCCCATCAAAAACGCACTACCAAAGCGTTGTAATGTGCCTCGTAGATTAAATGCTAACCATAGCGCAGTTATCGCTGCTACAATTGCAATTGCAATTGAGACCATTAAGAGTGGTATGTTATATGACATGGTTGCATCCATTTGCATTGAGGCCATACCTGTGTAATGCATTGCCGCAATACCAAGTCCAGTAATGACTCCGCCGCCAATCAATTTGGCTATATTGGACTCTCCACGACCAACGATAACAATACCAACCGCAACAAATAAAACGGCAAGTAACATTGAAATGATAGTCAAGCTTAGATCATAAGTGACCGGCATCTTCATATCAACGGCCATCATACCAATATAATGCATCGACCAAATGGCACCACCGAGCGCGATTGAAGACAATGCAACCCAAAAGTATAGATCGTTTCCTGGCTTAGCAGATGGCACGCGGATGGCAAGGTTTAGACCAACATAAGAACCAAATACTGCAATAACATATGAGATAAACACCAAAAGTAGGTTATATTCAACTTCAATCATTTTCTTCGCCCTCTATATTTAATAAAACTGAGCTTAAGCAACACTGGTTTAGATGAACCAAGATACTTTATGCATTTATTACTATTATTCATAGGCATTAAACTGTCTATGCATGATTTTTTTACCAAATGGTAAATTCACAAATATTGGTACTACCAGCCCCACAACTTGTCTCTCTGACTTGGGCATCTTTTATCGCAGGATTGCTTGCTAAGAAACCTTCTATGTAACCAACAACAAAATGACAGCCTGAATGGCTGCTATCTGACAACTTGCAAAATGGGCATTTAATTAACGAAATTACATCATTTTTAGCTTTCACCTTAGAGAATTCTTTTAAAGCTGGTACAAGTTCACGACTGATGGTTGCTGACAGTTTTAATGGACTACCAAGAGAGTAGTCGCGTTGATAAATACCGCCACCCACCTTGCGTCCTAACTCATACAATGCTTGATCACGAATTTCATTTGGTACGACATTCTCATATCGTCTAACAACATCTACTATGTCGGGATATTGAGCACCAATAGCTGTTAAAGCATTTTTTTCATCCAAACTTTGTTTCATTGGTGGTGCTGATGAGACGGCATCTACTGCACTTGCACTTGCACTTGCACTTGCACTGTCATCTTCATCTATTTCTAACTGAAAAAGGGTACAGCCTTCGATAGAAGACAAATCATTGATTAAATCCTCTTGTGTCTTTGACCCTCTGCTTTTGGCAACAACATGAATAATATTGCCACCATTTTCTGAAAGCTCTTGCTTTTGGGATAAGAGTTGATAACCTGCTTTGATAAGCGGTGAGATAACATTAACTAAACGAATACGCTCAGAAGATGTTTCCAATGAACAAGAAAATTTCAAAGATCACTCCTTTTCTAAAAATATCGCCAAACTTTTTTAGCACCAAGCTTTTAGCTAGACTCAATGACTAATACAAATTAAGTTTTAGACTTATGGTTCATCGACTTTCTGGTCGCATGAAGCTTATAAAAAAACATTATACACAGCTTATATTTTTCTTTACTTTGTATAAAAACAAATTAAATATTTATTTTTTAATATATACAATATATTTTAAATTTATTATATATAATTTTTATATAATTTTACGCTTAGCTATTGATATCGCCAAAATAGAAAAACTTAAATAATGCTATTTAACAGTCTCTATTTTTAGCAATTATTCAATTCCAATCTAAAAAACCCACTACTTTTCAGAAGGAAATAAGCATTATTATTACTTAATAGGTACATTATGACAAGACGGAATTCAGTGTTGCCGGATAAATGGCAATATTATCCGATAGGTGGCTAAAAAACAGGTTTTAGATTTTTCTTATTGAAAATGAGAAGCAAACTTTCAAATCCATATAAAAAATAGGGATTTTTAGTTTATTATTACAATGACATACAAATCATTCTATTCCAGTTCCCCAATAAAAACTACTGTAATAAGCAAATATCGCTTTTTTTAAAATGACTGCATAGTTATTCAAATAGCTACCTAAAAACTGTCTATAATGATTTGTAATTAACTCGATTAGAGGCAGACCATGACGACACAGACCGCGTTAGTATTAGGAGCAAATACCGTTATCACGCAATCTTATTGTTCGGTGGCTTTTTCTACAAAAAGCAATCTTAAATTTGGAGAGCATGTTGGATTAATATGGCTACCTTTAGATGAACACCGTAAAGCAGCTTGTAGTCCTGCCTACCTTCACGAACCTAAAGACTGGGCTAAACTAAACAATGCTGATAATCCAAATATTTGGCAATTAGATTTATCCAGTTTGTTTGATACACAGGGCGTTAGCTTTTTGCAATTGATTGCCTATGCTTATCAAGAACCGAGCCTCAACCTACCTGCTGTTGAGCTGAATACTATTAGCTTGAGACTCAATGATGGTGTCATTACTTATGATTTCACAGCCAATGAGCGCCATACAAAAGCAGCGATTGTATTAGAGATATATCGACGCAATGGTCAGTTTAAATGTCGGGCGCTAGGTGAAAGCTCTTCTCAAGGCTTGGCAAGCTTAGAGCATAGAGTGCAAATCAGCCTTGATACCCGTCCTCCAGATACCCATGCACTCATTCAAGCCGCTCAGCAGCAACAGCGAACTCAGCCGAACCATGAAACGCGCACACCGCGTCAAGTACAAGCTGGTGAAACATGGACTGGCACGGCATTCGCCATTGACGCATACCATCTCTTAACTTGCTATCATGTAATTGAATCAGCGGCCATGATTGGCATACGACAGCAGGGACAGCCTGACCGTGAAGCGCAAGTTGTACTCAGTGATATCGGCAGCGACTCAGCGATTATTCGAGTGAACGAACCCCTGCCTAGCTATTTGCCGCTCGCACAGCGATGCTCTGATAACTTGGGCGAAACCATTACTACGTTGGGATTTCCGTTATCAGGGCTCAGCAGCCAACTGCAAGTAACGCAAGGCTGTATCTCAGGGTTAACAGGGTTTGGTGATGATATTCGCTATATGCAATTTACCGCCCCCATTCAGCCCGGCTCTAGTGGCAGTCCGTTATTGCTACCGACTGGTGAAGTCGTTGGCATGGTAACCTCAAGCCTTGTGCACGAGCATGCACAAAACATGAACTATGCAGTGAAATTTCAGTTACTATCTGCATTACTCGCAAGCGCAGGTATTGAATTAGATGAGACATCAAACTCATCTGTTGCGAAAGATACTCCACTAAACACACCGACATTAAGCAAACAAAGCCGTGGGGCATTATGGTTAGTTGGATGTCAGGGCTAAAAGAACCATCGAGATAATCAAAAAAAACAAGAAGCACCAATTAAAGAAAGTGTGTTAAGGAATATAAATGTCAGTTCAACTTAAAAGTATCGCCGTACTCATAGATGCAGATAATGCATCAGCAAAAAATATCGGTCAGATATTAAAAGAGATAGAGAAAATTGGTCATATTACTTGTAAAAAAATCTATGGTGATTGGGGAAACGCTCATATTCAAAGTTGGCAAGAAGCATTACTCAAACATGCTATCGATCCCATGCAGCAATTTGCCTATGTAAAAGGCAAAAATGCGACTGACATCGGCATGGTTATAGAAGCAATGGATCTGCTGCACAGTGGTCTTTACGATGGTTTCTGTCTGATTTCGAGTGATAGCGACTTTACTTCATTGGCACTACGTATTCGCAAAAACCATGTAAAAGTATTTGGCTTTGGTAAGCGCAATACGGTCAGTGCTTTTTCACAGGCTTGTGATACCTTCTTTTATGTAGAAGATTTACTAGTATCAATAAAAACAAGCTCTAACCCTCAAATTTCTAATAGTAAAATCACTCAAGACAATAAAAAAATTATCCATAAAAAAGAGCATAAGGTAATCTCGGCATGGAATGAAAATCGCTTAAAATGCGATACCAAACTACTCAACAGTCTACGCGCCTCTATTGTCGACCATCCCAGAACAGAAGATAATCGCTGGGTAAATTTCGCTTTGATAGGCAATGAAATAAAAAAACATCACCCTACTTTTGATTCTCAGTATTATGGATATTCGAAACTTGCTGATATTATTAAGAAAATTAGCTTGTTTGAGACTAAAACTGTCAATTCCACCCTGTATGTACGTGAGAAAAAAACCAAAAAAAGCAAAGGAAAAACAAATGTTAGTCCTAATAAGGCAACTACACGCTTCACGACTAAGCAATTGCAAGCACAAACACATTTAATTGGTGTACTAAATAAGCTAATAAGAGAAAACCCAAATACTACTCAGGGTTGGTCTAACAGTTCTTATATTGCTAGCCAACTCAAAAAGCATTATAAGAACATTAAACTGGATAGATATGGTTATAAGAGTTTTTCCGATTTGATTAAGGCGATAGACCTATACGATATTGAACATAGAAACAGTACAGTGTTAGTGAAATTAAAAAATATTCAGCAGAAACCTTCAGATCACATGAATTATTCACCGAGTCTGAACTGCTCGTCTCATGTACAAAAAACATGGAACGATACACAAGATGAGGGTTTATGTATGCTAAGCGAAATTTATGGCGTGACACTTTATGACGGTTATGGAGATTAACAATTACAATGGTAAATAACTCTAACAAAAACAGAATCAATCTACCCCGTGGCACGCTTGATCTAACTTATCAAATGAATCAGGTGTCAGGGAACCATGCAACTTACCAATTAGAAGACTTGCTTGGGTTTGCCCAGCGTATTAACCCAAAACGTGCGTTTTTATTTGTCTCAAAAGTCTTAGGCCGCCATATTCCAATAGCACCTAATACCATGCGTAGTGCTTTTACAGATTTGGCAAACTTAGTACCTAACGACTTACCTGAACCCATTTTAGTTGTTGGTATGGCAGAGACTGCCGTTGGATTGTCAGCAGGCGTACATCAAGCACTACAATCGCGTTATCCTAATGCTTTATTATTGAACTCTACCCGTCATGCGCAGCACAATGATGATAATAGTGAAACGTTACTCACCACTTTTAGTGAAGATCACAGTCATGCCAGCCAGCATTTAATTTATCAAAGTGCAAATCAGGCGACACAAGAACAATTACTCGCTAGTAAGACCCTTATTATGGTCGATGATGAAGCATCAACAGGCAACACCTGCGTGAACGTTGTTACCGCCCTACGTAATGCAGGGCTGAGCCAATTAAAACAGGTCCACCTAACCACGCTAGTGGACTGGTCATTAGGGCAAGCCGATACAGATGATACTATCGCTCAACGCTTACCCAATATTGATTTTCATCGTCATCACTTATTATCTGGTGCGTGGCAATGGACGGATGCACCCAACCCTGAGCCCATTACCATGCCATCAGTTGATACGACTGATGCTGGTAGTCGATCATTAGGCAATACTGGCAATTGGGGACGATTTCCAACGCTTGATAGCACAGATGGGTTTGATCGTTATTTGGCTAGATTTAAAACAGCCTTTACCAGTTTTAGCGGACAGACACAGTTTAATAAAGAGCAATTGCCACAGCGAATTTTGGTGTTAGGTAGTAATGAATTTGTTTGGCTGCCATTTTTATTGGCTGAATGGCTTGAAGGTCAGGTCCAAGGCTCTGAAACAACGGCTATCGTGAACTTCAGCGCTTTGACACGCTCACCCATTGCTTTGGGCGGTGCGATTACTAACATGTTGAGTTTTAGCGACAATTACGGACTGGGAATGACCAACTTTGTCTATAACGTTGAGCCTAGCGAATGGGATTTGATTGTATTGTGCGTAGAGACATCAGCTGATAGTGTCGATGAAATGTGGCAAGGTTTGGATAATGTGTTGGTGGTGGGTTCTGATATAAAAGCTATCTGAAATATTGATCGATATCAAAACCACTGTTAATCTGTCGTGTGTCCTTTTTCGTCTAAATAGTCTAAAATTTTTAAACACCTAGGGTGTGTTTGATCCTTTAACCATGGAAGTGCCTATTTGTGAATATCAAACATGCCCTAGTTAATATTTCAATATTATCAGCACCGCTTTACTGATTTGATGGCAATTTAACTCTTTTTTATTAGCATCTTTAGAATGAGGACACACCCTAATCAGATTATAGTTGTAGCCATGACAATAAACACGAATTTCAAATAATAAAGATTATCATTATTATATTCATATAAACAAATACAAACTGTATTATAACCCTTATGTGTGCTGTCAAAAATACCTTTTTTAGTCTAAAAAATATTTATTTATTAACCAGATCTACTGTAAAGCGTTTTCTATCTTAAAAAGAACACAAACCCAATAAAATCTATTCTCAATACCCTAAACAGTATAAAAAAATATCCAAACTCTCTAATAATTAGAGAAAAATATAAAATTATGACTTGAATATTTGATAAAAATCTCATATTAATCACTGTCAAACAATGGCCAGTATTATTATGAATTTTTATATTTTATTTAAAGAATCAACAGCTATTTTATAAAGACATTTAATTTATTAAAAACACTTAAATAACTGTAAAGCTAAACCCATCTTAAATACAAATAAAAGCACCCGAACATAGAGACTGTCATGAATTCTAACCACAAAGAAAAAACACCATTTTTTCAATCAAGTTTAGATATTACTAAACCTTATGCGCTTATGGATTTAGACGACACCCTTTTTCAAACCCAGCGTAAAATTGACGCATGGGACTTACCAACCACTGAACCTGAGAGTTTGGTTTGTGCTACCGTAAACAAACAAGGCGAACCATTAAGTATGATGAGCCAACGTCAAGCAGTTTTTTTTAATTGGCTGCTTGTTAGTACCGAGCTCATCGTAGTCACTGCCCGTGATCGCCATGAAATCAAGCGTGTTAAGCTACCGTTTGATAGTTGGCAAGTACTGACACATGGTGCCGTGATTTTAAGCGCTGAAGGTTACTTATTGAGCACTTGGCAACAGCATATGTATGAACAGCTTGCACCATTGCAGGATAAATTGAATCAGCTGAGCCAAGTATTTACCCATTACAGCAAAAATGATGGTAGTCAACTCGTATTTACACCACATATCGACAGTTTTCATAATGGTTCTGTCAATGAAGAGTTGATCATTTATTTAGCTATTAAGCACGCGCATAAAGACCACCAAGCACTAATAGAGTTAGCTAAAAAACTGCCTACGTTAATACGTAATTTTGATCAATATTTTTATGTGCATGTAAATGCTAATAATCTGGCAATACTGCCGCATGCAGTTCATAAGCATCATGCAGTACAATTCTTACTAGACAACCATTTAGACAGTCAGCGACCCAGTTTTGGCTTTGGTGACAGTTTGGCTGATTTGCCATTTTTACAGTTGCTTGATTGGTATGGCATGCCCAATCACGGTCAACTACATGACAATCTGATATGAGAAAACAACCTCTATGACTAACCCTAATATAAAAAAATCAAATCATTACGGCTCAGGCAGCTATCTTCCTAGTGATGTGACGGTGCTACTCGATATCGTTGATAAAGATGCCGTGGCCGATGTACCGGTAAATCAAAAAGAAGCGCTTATCCAAAGCGGTCAACGTCACTATTCAGATATGTTAACGTTAGAGCAAGCACCCACTGCGATGCATGAGCAGTTATACAGTCAAGCACTAGAACAAGGTACTAGCAGAACTGCGACAGATATCGCTAATTTGGCTTATACGTTACACCATACTTTTCAGAAAAATATTAATGCTGAGCAGCCATTAGTATTGGTCAGCTTGGTACGGGCAGGTTTACCGATTGGCGTGTTGTTACAACGCGCATTGGTAGATGCTGAGAGTAGCTACTCGCTGCCAAGCGTGCATTATGGTATTAGCATCATTCGTGATCGTGGCCTTGATCCAGTAGCACTACAAATGATACTAGAGGCTTACCCAGATAGTCCTATCGTGTTTGTCGATGGCTGGACGGGCAAAGGCGCCATTTATCAAGAGCTTGCTAGTAGCCTCAAAGTATTTAGCGACCATAGCCACCCAAACTTTACCAATATCTTTCATCATGGTGCTGAGATCATTCCATTGTTAACCCTAGCTGACCCAGCTGGTGTTGCTTGGCTTGCTGCTAGTGCAGAAGACTGGTTAATCCCATCAGGATTACTAAACAGCACTGTGTCGGGGCTCATATCACGCAGCCTATATACCGATCCACAATTAGGATTACATCGCAGTGTGTTTTATGATAACTTGATAGAATCAGATCGTAGCTTGGCCTTTGTCGATCAAATCGATGCGGCACGTCGTGCACTGACCAAACCCTTACAATGTTTGCCACTATACCCACAACCCCGCTACCAAACCGCTGACGTAATTCATACGATCGCAGCAGATTATGCTATTACCAATCGCAATCGTATAAAACCAACTATCGCAGAAGCAACCAGAGCCATATTACGCCGTGATCCTGAACGTATCTTACTGGCAACTGCCAAACATCCTGATACGATACTGCTCAGACATTTATGTGCACAGCGAGATATCGCTATCAGTGTATTAGGTGATAAAATACTGCCTTATCAAGCTATCACACTGATCAAGCAACGCACCAAAAACAGCTAGCACATGTTTAACATTTATAGCCATTCCACTATAAGACTATTACAGCATCTCGCTTGAAGTATTAGATGTACGTCTACACTCGATTGCCTTGTACTACTTTTAAATTGAATCGACTATACCAATAAGTACTTATAAATAATAAATAGATGCTTATAAATAGACACTGCTGCTAAGTGACGATCTTTGAGTCAGTTCGCTTGATAATATATCCTGCTTTTTATAACCACTTACTTATCACTATTGATGATGCCAATTATGTCAGATACGCCAAATTACGAGTCACATCTATATAACCATAGCCAGTCTTATGCGCATTTATTTACTGAGCGTCATGCGATGGTTAAACCACACACCTATCACCCTTATCAACTTGGTGCCAGTCTCTATATGCCTGCCACTCGTCAAGATATATGGCAAGTCATCAAGCGTGATAAATTACCAACAATCAATAGTATTATTATTTGTTTGGAGGATGCTGTCAGCCATAGTGACGTCGATCTAGCACTTGAGCGCTTACAATCGCTGCTTGATACATGGGCCATGCATGTCGATACTATCCATAACCCATCAAGAAAAACGGATCTCAAAACGCAACATCCGACTCGACCATTGGTATTTATACGTCCACGCAATCCGATGATGTTACAGCAGCTGGCGGACTATCCTCATATCGAGCTAATTGATGGTTTCGTCATGCCCAAAGTAGATATGTACAGCTTATCCAACTGGCGCATGGCTTGTCAGAACCTCAGCACCGATCAATTATTGATGCCCACGCTTGAAACTGCAGCATTATTCAATCCACATCACAATCAAGAACTCGCCATCGGCTTTAAGGAAGCTTTTAGCCAGCCAATATTTGCCCTGCGTATCGGTGGCAATGATTTGTTTGCGGCGCTACGTCTCAGGCGCCCTAAACACAGCATTGTCTATGACACACCAATCGGCACCCTAGCCTATCAGCTACTTGGTTGCTTTGTGCCGCATGGCTTTTATCTAACCGCGCCCGTGTTTGAATATTTAGATCAGCCAACGCTGTTTATGCAAGAGCTGACCCGTGATGTCAGTTTGGGCTTAGTCGGAAAGACCGTCATTCATCCAAGCCAAATCACTTTGGTGCAGCAAGCATACTGTGTACCGCTCAGTACGTTGGATGAGGCACAAGCGATACTTCATAGCGAGGCCAAAGCGGTATTTAAATACAACAACACCATGCTAGAGCCAGCCACGCATCGTGCTTGGGCAACGGAAATAGTGGATCGAGCAAAAGTGTTTGGGATTCTTGATGATGGCAATAACGAATACAGCTCTCGAATGTAGCAAGCACATACGTAACCCTCAATTGAAAAAAGCCACTATCATCATGTGATAGCGGCTTTTAAATTTGATACGATATTCTAGAGCATGCCATCAATTTAATTGACAGTCACCTAAATGCGCTAAGAACTCACTCATCACTCGATTGACCTGTTCAGGTTCTTCTACTGTCGCTGTATGTCCAGCTCCTTGAATAATCGCAAGTTTAGATCCTGCAATGGCAAAATGTATACGCTCAGCTTTTGGATAAGGTGTCGCCACATCTTCATCACCAACGATGATCAAGGTCGGCGTTATGATATCACCAAGCTGCTCATAAGTTCCTGTACGCTCAATAACACCCATTGTTGCCTTAATAACACCACCCTTACGATTTCCTTGTAACATCGTGATCCACTGTTTGCGCTCAGATTTCCTTAATTTATCTGCCAAAAAGCTACTACCAAACATAATCGGCATTATCTTGTTGCTCACGCGTTTGACACCCAACCAGCGAATGGCTTTGACAAGCTTACGATACTGCGGCACATTTTTAGGATCTTCAGGATCAGCAGACGTCTCTAAAAGAGTAAGTGATAGTAATAAATCAGGACGCTTAAGCGCGATTCTCTGTGCGACAAAACCGCCCATAGATAACCCAACAAAGTGACATTTATCAATATCAAGCGCTGCAAGCAGTCCTAGCGCATCTTCCGTAAGCGTTTCCATATCATAGCCAGACTTGGTGACCTCCGATTGACCTTGTCCTCGAAAATCAAAAGCAATACAGCGATAGTCGCTTTGAAAATACTCGACTTGTTTGTCATACATCTGCGCATTCCACAGCAGACCATGTGCAAATACCATCACAGGCTTTTTTACATCATTTGGCGCACTGTCTTCATAATAAATATCCACATTATTAATTTTGATAGTTGGCATAATCACTTCCTTGTTTTATAGATAGAAGAGGCTCACATATCCCTAAATATTCAAGCAGCTTCATAAATAATCCCCTAACATGGGTTTTAGCATTTTAGCATAGCCTATTAAACCTCAATGTGTCTTGAGCGCCCACAAAACCCACTTTTATAATCATACCAAGCTGCTATAGTTAATGCAGTTTAAAAAATATGCAAAACAACCAAGTGCAGAGGTATATGTGATACTTCAAGCAAGACGCTGTCACTCTTTTCTAGAGAATTGACTATATAGTACTATGTCGTCGATAAGACACCTATAATAACTTATACAAGGATAGATACCATGACGCAGGTTTTTGTCGATTACCATGTCGACCAGCACATTGCCACCATTACCTTCAATGATCCAAAAAGCCTAAATGCTTTTGGTACGCCATTAAAAAACGACGTACTAAAAGCACTTGATAATGCCGAAGCCGATGATCAGGTTCGCGTCATTATTTTACAAGGCGCAGGCGGTAATTTTTCCAGTGGCGGCGATATCAAAGAAATGCTGTCCCAAGGCATGGATAAAGACGTTATTTCAAACAAACTAAAAGGTATGGTCGAGGGCGCTGGAGAAGTCAGCTTAAAGTTACGCCACATTCATAAACCCATTATCGCTAAATTAGAAGGCGCGGTGGCTGGCGCAGGTATGAATTTGGCGCTCACTTGTGATTTCCGTATTGCGGCTGATAATGCTAAATTCGTACAGGCCTTTGTCAATATTGGATTGATTCCAGATGCAGGTGGTATCTATCTACTCAATCAGCTCATTGGTGCGGCCAAAACCACTGAACTAGTAATGTTGGGTGACAGGCTCAAAGCTGAAGATATGGCTCGTTTAGACTTAGTCAATAGTGTGGTCAGTGTCGATGAGCTAGACGCTAGTGTACAAGCATTGGCCATGCGATTGAGCCAGCTACCAGGTAAAGCGTTGGCATCTATGAAACACATGCTAAATGTACATGCTTTCACTGGCCTAAATGAA
>NZ_JBQSVL010000076.1:0-14378 GCF_052376215.1 Psychrobacter sp. AOP7-B1-24 | reverse complement strand
AACGGCTATGGCAGTGACCAATGTCGCTGAGGTGCTGACTGCAAGGAAGGTATCCGTCAGTAAGCCTTTATATCTGCGTTTGACCCGGTTTTTGGCAGCACTGCCAGCAATCAAGGTCATGATGGTCAAAATAAGAAGTACTTCATACCATTGTTTACGTGCAAAAATCCAAGCCAATATCAAACCGATGAAACTAAGCTGCACCACCGTGCGAATCGCAGCGGTTAATAGTATTTTGGTCAGATGTAAGCGTAGTCGCCATGACACGATAAGAACGATGAAAATTAGACTGCTGGCAAGGGCGATATCACCGTAAGTTAGAATCATCTGTATATCATCCGTACCGCTTATCGTTTTCTGTAACGATTAAAGGTATTGGTTTTGGTTGCTTGTGTTAAAAAACTTGGGATAGTATTCCTGCTTGCATATGCCAGTGATGATTGGCTAATGGCATGATATCTTGCGTATCATGAGTAACCCACAATAATGTGCGCCTTCTATCTAGCCGTAGCCAGCTCATAAGTAGTTGTACCAGCTGTGCTGACGTATCGACGTCTAAAGCAGCTGTAGGCTCATCTAGTAATAATACCTGCGGACTTAATTGTAAAAGACGTAAGGTATTGACCAACTGCCGTTCGCCACCAGATAAGTAAGTGGTATCTTGATACAAAAAATCAGCGTTTCGTTGCATATGTTCAAGCTGTGCTATATGCCAATCTATATCAAAACGGCGCTGCTGATGAGCTTGTAGACTATAGGGTATTTTTAGATTGTCAATGACACGGCCTTCTAGTAACTGTGGATGTTGTGCTAGTAAGGCTATCTGGGTGCGCCATTGTGTGGGAACGGTATCGTGAATGCTCTGATAGGCATTGATACTTGAGATGTCATCGTTATTTAAGTAAATATCACCGCGGCTTATAGGCAATAGTCCTGCTAATACTCGTAACAATACGGATTTTCCACTACCAGAAGACCCAGTCAAGACGGTTACTTGCCCTGCCAGCAGCTGACCAGTCACACCATTTATTAATACTCGTTTATGGGTAATAGAAATAGGGTCGGCTGCTACGAATTTTCTGAATTTATCAGACCATTTTTGATAAATGCTAGGTGGTCGAGATGTTTTTGTGTCAATGTTTGTGTCATGATCATGGGTATAGCGACTAGCTGTGTCTTGGCTGTACACCCAAACATTCTCGAATGTTAGCTTAACATCATGCACATTTTTACCATTTTGTTTACTCATACCTTAGTATCACTGTGCATTCATTTGCTCGTTAATGGCTTGTTCAATGGCAGTACGTAATTTTTGTGGCACACGGATAGGGCGCATAGATGCAGTGTCATTACCAATGGTATTTGATCTTACTTGATTTTGTACACAGGCAATAACGATTTTGGCGCTACTTAATAAACTGCTGCTCGCATTGATATTATGGCTAGTGGTGCTGTCTGCTATATGGCGATGAATACTTTGATGAAAAATTATACTGGCAGGCTTTAACTCTATTTTATCGACACGCACGCTGATGACTTCATCTAAGAGAATGGCTCGTTTGTATTGCAAGTCTGCTTGACTCACGACAAAATGCTGTACATCACCTTTATCCGTCTGCAAAAAATAGCCATTCAAACCAAGATGACTAAACCAATCGCGGCGGCAGTTTTCGAAAAACACCAAATGATTGGCATGGTAGACTATACCGCCAGCATCAGTATGGTTAATATAGACATTATAATCTTTAGCAAACAATGGCGTAATTTCGTTGGTCGCTGTTAATGCGGTAATTGGACTTTTGCTATTAGTGGTTGTCATAATCATGCTCGGTATTGTTATCAGTATAAATAAATAGAAATGGTTTGAAGTTTTTGCTAAATAGCTGCTAAGGGGCACTCTAGTAATTTCTGTTTTTGTCTAATAATAATGTCGTTTTTTAATGATAGGGTTGGAACGATAGTAACGTGTTGTCCAAAACTATGAGAGAAACAATAATTAATAATAAGAGCTACTCTAGCTTAAGATATCAGGACACGCAATAGTTAGGTCGCTCTACGTCTGTTATCATAGGGGTTTGTATTTTGCCTCTCAACTATTCGTATTAGTACCGTATTTTCATCAATCAGTATAGGATAACTTATGACCCGTTTTGTCAGCTTTAATATTAATGGTATTCGTGCTCGCCAACATCAACTTGAGGCTGTGCGAGACGTCATCGATCCTGATGTGATGGGTCTGCAAGAAACCAAAGTACATGATGAGCAGTTTCCTATAGAAAATATAGAAAGTTTGGGTTATCACGTAGAATATTTTGGGCAAAAAGCACATTATGGTGTTGCGCTTTTATCTAAAGTCGCACCTATTTTTGTGCAAAAAGGTTTTCCTGGTGAAGATGAAGAAGCACAAAAGCGTTTCATTCATGCGCGGTATGAGTTTGATGGATGTGAAGTCGATGTTCTCAATGGTTATTTCCCGCAAGGAGAAAGCCAAGATCATCCGACCAAATTTCCGATGAAACGTGCTTACTATGCAAACTTGATGACTTATATTGATACGCTAAAAGCAGAGGGTCGTTCACTCATCATTATGGGAGATATGAATATCGCTCCAGAGGATGTTGATATCGGTATCGGTGAAGCCAATGCAAAGCGCTGGCTTAAAAATAGAAAAAGCTCTTTTTTGCCAGAAGAACGTGAGTGGTATAGTGCATTGATGTCACGTGAGTTGACGGATACGTACCGTTTGCATTATCCAGAAAGCACTGAGTTTTATAGTTGGTTTGACTACCGTAGCCGAGGTTTTAATGATGAGCCTAAGCGTGGACTGCGTATCGATCATATTCTGTGTACCGCAGATTTAGTTGATGCATGTGTTGAGGCAGGTATCAGTTATGAGCTGCGAGCGATGGAAAAACCCTCTGACCATGCGCCAATTTGGTCGGCTTTTGATTTAAAAAAATTGTAGTAAACATATAGTATTAAGGCGTGTTCTAATTAAACTATATCCTCTCAAAACTGAACAATAAGGATTTCATAATGGCTGTCGGAAATGTAGCAATACCCAATACGATTTATCCTATCGAAGGTATCAAATTGAGTGCGACCGCAGCGGGCGTGCGTTACAAAGACCGTGACGATTTGGTCGTGATTGAGATAGCAGATACGGCGACTACTGCTGTTGTTACTACCAAAAATACTTTTTGTGCTGCACCTGTAAGTGTCTTACGTGAGAATTTTGCGAAAGCCAGTCCACGCTATTTGGTGACCAACACAGGCAATGCCAATGCAGGAACGGGCGCTGATGGCAAACGTCGTGCTATCGATATCTGTACTGCACTGGCTAGTAAGGCAGGGGTGGATAGTAGTAGCGTATTGCCATTCTCTACTGGTGTCATTGGTGAGCCGTTGAATAGCGATGCAGTGATCGCAGGTTTGGATAATGCGCTTACCAATCTAGGCGCTGATAATTGGCTTGCAGCAGCAAATGGTATTCGCACTACTGACACCATTCCTAAGCTTGCCAGCCAAAAAATTGATGTTGCTGGCACTAACTACCACGTTACAGGAATGTCAAAAGGCTCAGGTATGATACGGCCAAATATGGCCACCATGCTGGGTTACGTAGCGACTGACGCCAATATCGCAGCTAACGTATTACAAGAAATGCTAAGTGCCATCAATGAGCAGTCTTTTAACCGTATTACTGTCGATGGTGATACCTCGACCAATGACTGTTGTGTCTTGATAGCCACTGGTGCTGCTAGCTCAGAGGTGATTGATAGCCCAGAACACCCACATTATAAAGCTGTGTTTGCTGCTTTGAGTGAAGTGTTCTTACGTTTGGCACAATTGATTGTGCGTGACGGAGAAGGCGCAACCAAGTTTATGACAGTAAAAGTTACTGGTGGTCAGACGACACAAGAGTGTTGTGATGTGGCGTATGCCGTTGCTCATTCACCACTCGTAAAAACAGCGTTCTTTGCCAGTGATGCTAACTGGGGACGTATCTTAGCTGCTGTTGGCTATGCTGGTGTTGAAGATTTGGATACCGAACAAGTCGATGTCTATCTCGATGATGTGATGATATGTGAAAATGGCGGTGTTGCGCCCAGTTATATGGAAGAGGCGGGCAATACGGTCATGAGTCGCCCTGAGATTACCATCCATATTGATCTTGCACGTGGTGATTTCAGTGATACGGTATATACCTGCGATTTATCCTATGACTATGTCAAAATAAATGCCGATTATCGTAGCTAAAAGTGCCGATATATTGTGCAATTATGAATAGATATCGCACATGATAAAAAGCCTCTAAAGTATTAGAGGCTTTTTTTGTTGTTTGTAAGGTAATGCTTTTGGGAATATATCTAACTATAGTCGAACGATTATAGATTGTACAAATAGTACATCTAAGGAGGGTAACGCCGTAGCGGTTTAGTATGGTCAGTGAAAAGTAATATCAATACACCATGCATCGCTGATATAAATTTTTCTCGCTTGCTGTGCCTGCGCAGACAGAGGCTACAAAAAATCGATATCAGCAATACCGTAGCGTTTTTAGGATATTTTGACTGTATTTCACTGACTATATATGTTTAACATTAACACTGGCTATAATTAACACTAAATCCACGAGTCGCTGTAGGTATGCGGTTGTCTGCATAGATGGCAAGTCCGCCACGTGATGTTTCCTTATATTTATCGAGCATGTCAGCCCCTGTTACTCTCATGGTTTCGATCACTTTATCTAAAGAGACAAAGTGCTGTCCATTACCGCGGCAGGCAAGACGAGCAGCATTAACTGCTTTTACCGCGCCCATCGCATTGCGCTCGATGCAGGGCACCTGTACCAAGCCGCCAACAGGATCGCAGGTCAGGCCTAAGTTATGCTCAATGCCAATTTCTGCAGCATTGAGGCATTTGGCAGGATCGCCGCCTAGTATTTCGGCCAATGCAGAGGCTGCCATTGCACAAGCGGAGCCAACCTCACCTTGACAGCCGACCTCAGCACCAGATATTGAGGCGTTCTGTTTGATTAAGCTACCGATAGCGGTGGCATTTAATAAAAACTGGCGTGCACCTTCAATGCTGTAGTTTGCTAAAAAGTCACGGTAATAATGCATGACCGCAGGGATAATGCCTGCCGCACCATTGGTAGGCGCAGTCACAACATTGCCACCGTTGGCGTTCTCTTCATTGACCGCCAAGGCATATAGGTCAATCCAATCCATCGCGGCAAGCTTATCATTTTCCGTCAGAGTCTGGTGTTTCTCAGCGCACAATTGCAGATGCAAGGATTGAGCACGACGCTTTACATCCAAACCACCAGGTAATATGCCACTGCTTTGACATCCTCGTGTTACACAGTCTTGCATAGCCGTCCAAATAGAATCCAAATAAGCAAAAACGTCAGCTTGGTCGCGGTAGTGACATTCATTTGCCAGTACCAACTCGCTAATGCTCAGCTGGTGCTGATGGCATTGCTCTAATAGTTCTGCAGCGCTATTAAACGGGTAAGGAACCACATCAATTGTCGGGCTGGCATGATCTTCATCTGGATTGGTGGCATCTTCTTCATTAATCACAAAGCCGCCACCGACTGAATAATATGTTTTCTGATACAGAGTGCTATCTGTTAGTACTGCTCGAAGTGTCAGTGCATTAGGGTGATAGGGTAGAACCGTATCATCATGCCAATGAATGTCTTGCTCTGTATCAAATCCAATGCTATGTGTGCCTGATACCGCTAATACCTTGTCAGAGAAAATGGGGGCTAGATAATTGCTAGTCATACGCGTGTCTATCGTACTGGGTGTATGGCCAAGTAGTCCGAGCAAGATGGCTGTATCTGTTGCATGTCCTTTGCCTGTCGCTGCCAAAGAGCCATAAAGCTCAATTTCAATTGTTTTAATCGTTGTCAGTGCTGTTTGCTTGGTGAATGATGCTAAAAAAAGGTTGGCAGCAACCATCGGTCCGACTGTATGCGAACTTGATGGGCCTATGCCGATTTTAAATAAATCAAAAATACTGATCATAATAAGTTACCAAAAGTTTTAAGTGTATTAGCATGTCGGGTGACGGCTTTAGACACTTTTATGGAGGAGGTCAGGAGCAATCATGGGCCTATAAAGCACTGGTAACATAAATTGTGCAAGGCATTGTGCATAAGGGTTTTGAGACATAAGACGATAAGAGGTGACTGAATAATAACTTTTATTTATTTTGAAACTCCGCTATTATGACCCGGAGTCGACGGCTATGTAACATCCTGTAAGCTGGTTGTCGTCATAGAGTACGTTGAATAACAAAGCACGACTGAAACCATTTTTAGCAACGCATAGCCGACCTGATACATCTAGCAAAACCTTATATATACAGCAGTATATGCTCATCATAGCAAATAATACTTTTGGTTTGCTATATTAAAACATAAATGAATAAATTAGGGTGGTATGTAGGGTCTGTTAAATGTTCCAGTACTAGGTTTACTACTGACCGTATTTTCTAACTACCTATCCTCAATTATTGACGTCACAACCTGACTGTATTTTCAGTACATTATTTATTGTCGCCTATTATTTTAGCTCAGTTCACATAGGATAAGCGCATGCCATCTCAAAAAGACCCTTCCTCCCATTCAAAAAATGGTGCTCAAGAGCCACCAGAACAAAATGCACTAGAAGCTGCAGGTATTGATTCAGCTGCCATAAGTTATTCAAAAAATCCAGACTTTAACAATGGTCGTTGGTTCCCGACATGGCGACCGTATCAGGGTAACTTGGATCGTGATCCAGTCGGTATTAATGAATATCTACCACCATCAAAAAGTGTCTTATTAGGTGTGCAGCATACTTTTGCGATGTTTGGTGCGACGGTGCTGGCACCATTATTAATGGGATTTGATCCTAATTTAGCTATTTTGATGTCAGGTATTTGTACGGTGATGTTCTTTATGATCACTGGTGGGCGCATGCCAAGTTATTTGGGTTCAAGCTTCGCTTTTATCGGTCCAGTCATCGCTGTGACAGCCTATGCAGGTGCAGGGTTCAATGGTAATCTAAATGTCGCTTTGGGCGGTATCATGGCTTGCGGTATTATTTATGCCTTGATTGGACTATTGGTGATGAAGACGGGCACTGGCTGGATTGAGCGCTTGATGCCACCTATCGTGACCGGTGCCATCGTGATGATCATTGGTCTTAATTTAGCACCGGTGACTATTCAGGGTGTGTCGGCCAATCAGTTTGATGCATGGATGGCCACATTGACGGTGTTGCTCATCAGTGTTGTAGCCGTGTTTACTGGCGGCATGTTACGTCGCCTATTGTTATTGGTCGGTTTGATTTTATCGTATGCTGCTTATTTTGTGATGACCAATGTTTTAGGCTTTGGAGCACCGATTGATTTTACGAGCGTGGCCGCGGCTTCATGGTTCGGTCTACCAACGATTCATACGCCTAGTTTTGATAAAAATGCTATTATTATGATTGCACCAGTGGCCTTTATTTTAGTGGCTGAAAACTTAGGGCACTTTAAAGCGGTCGAGGGCATGACCAACGCTCGCGTCACACCTTATATGGGTCGCGCTTTTCTCGCTGATGGCTTAGCAACGACTTTTTCGGCAGGGTTTGGTGGTACAGGCGTGACTACGTATGCTGAAAATATCGGTGTAATGGCGGTGACCAAGGTCTATAGCACGACGATATTTGTGGTGGCAGGTGTGGTTGCGGTTGTTCTTGGACTGTCTCCAAAGTTTGGCGCCATCATTCAGACCATCCCAGCGGCATTATTAGGCGGCGCATCTATCGTTGTATTTGGTTTGATTGCGCTGGCAGGTGTGAAAATCTGGATAGACAATCATATTGATTTTAGCAAAAACAGTAATCTAATCATTGCAGCTGTCGTTGTTATCATGGGTACCGGCAACTTTAGCTTGCATTTAGGTGGTTTTGATTTGGGTGGTATCGGTACTGCTACGCTAGCTGCCATCGTATTGAATATCCTATTCAATCAAGCGTCTGAAGTAAAAGCGGCTAAGAAATTATTAGCCAAATAATAGCTTGAGTGTTATAGCCTTTATGAACTATATAAACTGAATTGATGATGTTAAAAAAGCCCTCATTCTATCTCTAGAACGGGGGATTTTTTTGAACGAGACCATCAAATTTATTTATATTTACGCTGTTATTTATATTTACGTTTATAAAAGCGTGCAAAAAACCGATATCGACGCAGCGCTCGTGGCTTAGGTTTTAATGAGCCTAGATATATCGCAAGCATGGTTAACAGTGCACCACTCCATTGTAAGCCATTAATCGGTTTGTCCAGCCAGCTATAATCAATGACCAATGCAGCAACTGGTTCAGTTAATAGTAATAACCCAGTCAATGCTAGAGACAGCTTGGGAATAGAGTAGGCGATGAGTCCCCATGCCAAGCACTGCATCACGGTACCGTAGATAAGCACCCAACCAATCTCAGACCATGTGTTCGGTAAGATATGCCCCATATCAAATACTAGCATCGGAATAATCATGGCAAAGACACCACCGATACTAATTAGCTGCATCAACACAAATATCGGTGTTGGTTCTGTATCATGCGTTTTACGAATGAAGGTCATTGATGCAGCCAGCATCGCACCCGAGACGATACCTGTGATGAACCCCCACGTTGCTGCTGTATTATGAGCAAACTCAGGACTGCCAATCATTGCCACGCCTAGCATCGCTAAAAACAGACTAATGAGCTGTACTATCGATTGGCGTTCATTAAAATATAAAAAACCAATCGCTGCCAAAAAGAAAATCTGTAAGCTGTTCAGTAATGTTGAGATACCAGGACCAACGGCATAAATACTCTCATGCCACAATGCCAAATCCAGCCCTAAAAATGCACCTGACAATAGACTATAAAAGATAGCCCGCCTTGAACGAGGCAAGCGTTGCCCCATCATTTTTGCTAAGACAGCAAAGACGATACCAGAAATGGCCAGTCGCCAAAACGACATCGCCCAACCACCGATATCGACATGAGCAACAATCAAACTTCCTAGACCAAATATAATACAACCAATGACTAAGCCGATAGGGGCAGAGCGTGAAGCAGCAAGTGCCATAAACAATCCTTATTTCTGTATTAATATACCCTGCTAACCTCTATATCAGTATCAATGCCTATGTTAAAAACGATAGTAAGTTAGGCTGCACTGTCGAGGTTTTAAGCTTAAAAATAACCAGTTACATTAAGCGGTGGTGACGGCGTATATTTATTGCCCTAGTGGTTTATAATGTTCAACACGCCCTAACGTCTACACCAAAAACATCCATACTCTTAGCTTAGGTTTATTTATGTTGCAACACTCATTATCAAAACCACAACGATGCTTGATGTTCAATTTACCACGAATAATTCTGCGCTATGGTTTTGCCTTGGGCGTTGTCTGTAGCGTCTTGTTTACAGCGTCAACAGCACAAGCTGCTAGCTGCAAACTACCCAAAAGCTATTACAAAAACGTCTCTTGCACATCAAATAGCAGTTATTTTTTGGCCATCAAAGACTTTGGTGCGCCTGTTGCTTTAATCAATAAAAAAGGTAAAGCGGTTGTTGATTTATCACGTTATCACGAGATTAAAGCGGATAAAATTGCGGGTGGCCTAATTCCCGTCCAACGGGGTAAAAAGGTTGGCTATATTAATATGCAAGGTCGTGAAGTTGTGCCGGTCATTTATGACTTATTAGGCGAGTCATCAGGCTGGGCGCGTGCGGTATCAGAAGGTCGTATCATCGTAAAAAAATCTGGCAAGTACGGTGTCATTAATACAGCCAATAAAACCATTGTGCCGTTTTCGGCAGCATTCAGTGATATCGATGACTATCGAGGCGGCGTGGCGCGCGTCAATAAAAACCGTGCAATCAGCTGGCTAGATAAAAATGGCAAAGCCACTAGTGACCCTAATAGTAGCAATAGTAACATCGGCGATAAGTCGGGCCCAGTATCAGAGTCAAGCGCAGTACAATCAAGCCAAGCACCTGTCACTCGTTTTACCACTTTACAACCACGTAAGCAAGATGGTAAGTGGGGGTTTGTCGATGACAATGGCGTGATTATGATTACTTATTCATTTGATGAAGTACAGTCTTTTTCTGAAGGGTTGGCTGGTGTTCGAATTGGTAAAGATTGGGGTTTTGTTAATCTTGGTGGTGAGCTGGTGATCCCGTTTCGTTTTTCTGACAGCGGCGTGTCGGTTAATGACAAGTACAAAGGTAAGCCTGCGTTTGTATTTACGGATGGCAAGGCGTGGATTGGTAACCTAAAAAATGGCACTAAAATGTGTATTGATAAAGAAGGTGCTAGTGTCGCTTGTGATGAGGGCTAGTATGACTAGAAAACTACTAAACCGCTATTTTGGTATCAGCCGTTTATAATAAAAAGGCTATGATAGAAAAAGAGTGTAAGACCTGTTATCCATCGATAGGCTTACACTCTTTTTCTGTTATGGCTTGTTTAACGTTTTTTAAGTTATTGGCGCTGAGCGTTATGATCCATTAATTTTCTAATAAATGGTTACTGATTAAGTCAACCATATACGGCTGATAATACTCAGGAATATCATGTGCCATGCCTTCGATTAAATAAAACGAGGCATTAGGAATGGTCTTTGCGACCACGCGGCCTTGTGAGGCAGGTAGCAGTCCATCCGCACTGCCATGTAATACGATAGTGGGCGCTTTGACTTGCTTACTGAATCGACTGATAGAGCCTGACGAGAGAATAGCATTAAGCTGCTGCACAGTACCTAGTGGATGGAAGTTGCGCTGATAGCGTATTTTAGCAATCTCACGCACCATACGTACATTGACATGACCGGGTGTACCGACTGTCTTCATAAACCAAACGCTATGCCGTACAATATCGCGCTCAGAATGGCTCTCAGGGCGGTTGATGAGGGTATATAACTGCTTTGGCTTGGGTGGTTTTAGGAAAGCGCGGTTGGTCGTGGTAAACATCAGCGCCATTCGCTGTACTAAGCTTGGATAGCGTGCGGCCACGATTTGTGCAATCATGCCACCCATAGAAGCGCCGAGCAGGTGCGTCTTTCCTAACTGCAACGCCTTAATTAAGCGAACCGTGTCTTCTGCCATATCAGTTAAATTATAAGCAACTTGTGTGCTCTTATTCGATAAGCCAGCTTGTAAACGCAGCATCATTTTTAGTTGGTTGATACGTGGCAACCCTTCGATCTGTACTTTAGAGGACAAACCAATATCACGATTATCAAAACGTATCACAAAAAAACCTGCATCAATGAGACGTTTGATGAAGTTGTCTGGCCAAAAAATCATTTGGGAGCCAAGCCCCATAATCATTAATAAGGGCGGATTATTAGGATTACCGCCGGCTTCAACACACAGCTCGATGCCATCACCGATATCAATCATTGATTGATAAAGGTGATCACTGAGATCAGAGTTACCCCATTGATGTATACCGAACTTTTGCCACTCAGCGGTGGGATAGTTTCCTATATTTTCATCAAGGATTGTCTGTGATTTGGTCTTTTCTTTGGCACTATTCATATCATTTGATGTCGTCATGAAGTGTCCTAATTAGAGAATCGTCTATTACAGCTCAACCATCTCAAAATCAAGCTTTCCTACACCGCATTCTGGACAAGTCCAGTCGTCAGGGATGTCATCCCATTTAGTTCCTGGTGCGATGCCTTCTTCGGGGCAGCCGAGTTCTTCGTCATATATCCAGCCGCAGACAATACATTCATAACGTTTCATAATAAATAATCCTATCGATCATTGCCAATGTTACAGTGCGCTATAGACGCTCAGATTTAGCATTGCAGTCAGGAGATTAGACTGCGAAAGCGCACGTAGTTTAGCATATAACCATGATTTTCGTAGTTAAGTTTACACTTGTATATTGAGATTAACTGATTTTTATTCAAGGGGCGTCTTGCTACTACTTGCTACTAAGGTAAGTCGAACCTAAATATGGCCACCAATCATGTTATAATGGCGGCCGCTGAAGTTATCGCATTAACCATCATTTATCATTAATATATTCTTATTCAATAGTATTTTCAAAATTAGAGTAGCAACGAAAACGAGTATCAGTCATACGCATGATAGGCGTAACGAGTTGGGTGGTGTTAGTTGTATTTTTGAAGGTGGTATTAGTCATATAAGCTAAGGGTTACCATGAGCATGAGTGCTACATCTACAAATATCGAAAACGAGCCAACTTATATGCTGAACACTGAGCATCCATTTTGGCAAGTTATTCGTACAGTACCCAATTTTCCGAAAGTTGGTATTGATTTTTATGATATTACACCGTTATTACGTAGTCATATTAATGATGTGATCGATGCACTACTAGCGGCATTGCCTGAAGGTCTGATGGATGAAGTAGATTGTTTGGGAGCTGTAGAAGCACGTGGGTTTGTGTTTGCTAGTCTGTTGGCAGGTCGATTGGGTAAAGGTATGATTCTGCTGCGTAAACCCGGTAAGTTGCCGCCACCTGTTGCCAATAAAGCCTATGCCTTAGAGTATGGTAAAGATACGCTTGAGATGCAAAACAACCTACCGCCAGAGCGTGTATTGTTGGTTGATGATATATTGGCCACTGGTGGCACATTAACGACTGCTTATGAGCTATGTAAATCTGCAGATCATACCGTTATTGGTGCTTTGGTATTATTGGATTTAGTTGATTTGCATGGTGACTTTCCAGTGCCTATTTATAGCGTATTAAAAGCTTAAGACGTATTCTTATTTGACCATAAAAAATTGCGCTGAATCATATCAGCGCGATTTTTTATTGTGAGTTATCTTCGGTCTGTTCATAGATTGTACAGGCTTCTTTTATTAGTGTATGCCCGACGGTCTTTGGTGTTGTGGCTTTAAAGTCTTTTGTGGTCAATATCGGCTTTTCTGATTGCCATGACTGCAATACTTTATCATTAGCACCATAGTTCACATAAGCGCGCCTATAATAGCTGTTATCCTTACAAGAGATGAGCAGTTGTTGGTCACTATGATGAATACTGTTTGCTTCATCCTCATTTTTTTGTGCAGGATAGGTTCGACGAATAGCTACCGTAATATTTTCAACATCTGTTTCGTCTATGATGTTGATGTCGGAGCTTTCGATAGATTCCAAGTCTACGCTAAAAACTGATCCAGTTTGACTTTCTGATACTTTTGACCAGTTCACTGCATGTGCGCTGACCGCTAGAGTGCCGCCTACTAATAACATTGATAGCCGCTTCATAATCAAGCCTTGCTTCTTGTTGTTTGAAGTCGCTCATCATAGCCAACTTAGTATTAGCAGGCAACTTTCTTTTATTGCCAGTTGTTTCTGTTTTTAGAATATGTTCTATATCAGAGACTATTGGTGTCTTAACTGCGCATAGCTGCTAACATTTGAGCAAGCTCATCGCGCGCACCGATAAAACCATCAATACCTTTTGGTAATAAGTCTTGTGTGACTTTGTCTTGCTGATAGGCAGCACTAAATTCTTCACGTGTTAGGCTCACTTTGGTCATATCTGCTATATCCATTGACATGCTTGGCGATAACTGTTGCGTCACCTCAGCATCTATCGTAGCCAGCTCGTCGATGAGGTTAGGTGCGATGGTCAATAGATCACAGCCTGCTAGCGCTAATATTTGCTCAGTTGAGCGAAAGCTTGCCCCCATGACTTGTGTACGATAGTCGTGTTGTTTGTAATATTGATAAATACGCTTCACAGACTGCACACCCATGTCATCAGAAGCGGGCACGTTTTGACGGTTTTGTTGGCGTTTTTGCCAGTCTAAGATGCGACCCACGAATGGTGATATCAGTGTCACGCCAGCATCGGCACAAGCAATCGCTTGGTGTTGTCCAAATAATAAAGTCAGGTTGCAGTGGATATTTTGAGTTTCCAGATAACGCGCTGCTTCGATACCTTGCCAAGTGGCGGCCATTTTAATCAATACACGTTCTGAGTTGATACCTGCTTTTTGGTAAGCTTCCATAAAGGCCAAGGCTTTATCAATCGTTGCTTGAGTGTCATAAGATAAGCGTGCGTCAACTTCGGTAGAGACGCGGCCTTCGATGAGACCTAAAATATCACAGCCAATCTGAATGGTAAGAGCATCAATCACCGCATCTATATCACCACTATGATGGCTCATGGTTTCTGACAGCATACCTTGGTTGTCAGGATGCATGAGGGCTTTGGTGATTAGGCTTGGGTTGGTGGTCGCATCAATAGGTTTTAAGCGCGCAATGGCGTTTAGGTCTCCAGTATCCGCGACGATGGTGGTCATGGTGCGAAGCTGTTGTAATGCGCTCATCAGATATCCTTTTTTATT
>NZ_JBQSVL010000075.1:0-14440 GCF_052376215.1 Psychrobacter sp. AOP7-B1-24 | reverse complement strand
TTTATAAATAGTGAAATTTTACTAAAGAATATTGATTATATTTTAACTTCTATTTTTATAATACTATTACATTAAATGCAAATAATATATTTCCATTACTCACACCAATTCTTCGAGCATCTTTTTCAGAGTAGGTCTACTAATCCCTGTGATGCTAGTTGTTTGCCTCTGACTTACATTAGCTAATAGCAAGTTTTTAGCTAACAACCTCATTTTTTCTTTGTCATTTTTGTCTATGGACTTCACTGACTCTTCAAAGAACTGTTTCAATAAATGTTCAAGAGGTACTTCTGTGAGAATAGCTCTTTTCCTAAAAGACTTAATTTCTTTATCAATAGTTGCATAAGTTTCTCCAATAAAGAAGATACTTATTAGAGGTAATATAGAGTTATCTTTAACGCTTCCATCTAAGGCAACACTCATAAAGGACTGAATATCACTATAGTTAGGGTTAGGGAAAACTACAGTTTTATTAAACCTTCGCCAAACAGCTGGATCTAATAGCTCTTCATGATTAGTAGCTGCTATTAATAAACCATCATTTGGCCAGTCCTCAATTTCTTGCAATAATACTGTCACTAATCTTTTAAGTTCACCTATCTCGCTATTATCATCACGTCTTTTAGCTATTGCATCAAACTCATCTAACAAAAGAACAGCTGATTGGGATTTTGCAAAATCTAAGACTGTTCGGATATTGTTACCTGTTCTACCTAAATAGCTACTCATAACAGCAGACAAATCCAAAACATAGAAAGGCTTTTTGAGCATTAATGCTAACCAAGCAGCTGCCATTGTTTTACCCACACCAGGTGGCCCTACAAACAGTAATGAAGTAATAGGGTTTAAACCAGCTGCTATAAGCTTATCTTCAAGTTTCCTTTCTTCTAAAACTTCATTTAGAAACCTTTGGACCTGCACTGGCCATTTCGTATCTGAATTAACCTGTGAAGTAATCGAGGTCTTGATTAACTCAAGTCTACTATCTTGATCTACTGGTAAAGGAGTTTTAGCAAATCTAAGACTTTTTGTTGCTTTCGCACTCTTACTTTTTTTAAGGACCTCTAAAACTCTATCATTCAGATTTGGATAATTTTTAGCAATCTTCATTAAATTTTGTCTTGCAAACTTAGAAGCACTGTCATTATCACCTAGCAACACTAACTCGGATAATGTTAAAAACACTTCATTGCTATCCATTATTTACCACCTTTAAGTTAATGTTTAAAGCATTTTAAAGCATAGTGGTAAATTTATCAATTATTTTAATATTATTTTTTACCAAAAAAATCGTCCTAGATACTAATCCTATACAGCTGTATTAACAACACGAATAATCAGCTATATCTTGATAGAGACAAATTGCGAATCATATACTAAGAGACCACTACAACTAATACTATGTAAATGTTTTGCCCAGACTGGCAGATACAAGTGGAAGGCGAGATTAGCCCCCCTACTTCTAAGAACACTCAAATCCCAAACACAAAAAAAGGTGAGCCGAAGCCCACCTTTTTATTTTAAAAACAGCTATCTAAAACTATAAGCAATTGCTAGAGGTTTGAGTAGCGAGGAAAACATGCGCAAGCACTACATGTCGTAGGCTCAGCAAGTTTGACGAAGCTAATCAAGCATCTAGGTTTGCGACTAGCGCAACCAAGCACGAGCGTTACGGAACATACGCATCCACGCGCCGTCCTCATCCCACTCTTCTGGTTTCCAGCTGTGGTTATACGCTTTTAGGTTACGCTCAGGATGTGGCATCATGATCGTGACGCGACCGTCGGTACTACATAGGCTTGTGACACCGCCAAGCGAGCCGTTTGGATTGAGCGGATAGGTTTCAGTTGGATGACCTTGGCTATCGACATAACGCATCGCAAGCTGACCGTGTTTTGCCATACCGTCGATTTCGGTATTGTCGAGCGTGGCGTAACCTTCACCATGCGCCACAGCGATTGGCAAGATACTGTCTTGCATACCTTTGAACAGGATAGACTTGGTACGCTCAACTTTTACGTTGACGGTACGCGCTTCAAAACGAGCGGATTTGTTCGCGACGAAGCGTGGGAAGTTTTCTGCACCTGGGATGAGGTCTTTTAACTGCGCCATCATCTGACAACCGTTACAGACACCTAATGAGAAGGTATCAGGACGGGCAAAGAATCGGACAAACTGCATGCGTAGCTCGTCATGGAACAAGATAGAGTTCGCCCAGCCAGAGCCTGCGCCGAGTACATCACCATAACTAAAGCCACCACAAGCGACCAGACCGTCGAAGTCACGTAGATTGATACGGCCACTGAGTAGATCGCTCATGTGTACGTCGACCGCTTCAAAGCCAGCTTGTGTAAAGCCTGCTGCCATCTCTGTCTGACCGTTGACGCCTTGCTCGCGGAGGATTGCGACTCTTGGTTTGCTGTTATCAGAATCAGCACGGCTGTTTACATACGGCTCTTCCACCTTTTGATTGAGATCAAAGTTTGGCGCAGCGATTAGGCCTTTATGGCTCGCATCAGCGATTAAGTCATACTCTTGCTGTACGCACGCTGGATTATCACGGCGACTTGCGATCTGATAGCTGACCTGCGTCCATGCTTGCTGCAACTCAGTACGGCTAAAGCGTAAGGTTTCATTACCCATTAGCGTTGGCGTTTGGATCAGTAAGCTATCTTCTTCTGAGCTTTGACCCACAAGGCTCAACATATCAGCAACGTTAAACTCTTCTACCAATTGCATTAAAGCAGCGACGTTTTCTGGCAATACTTGGATGACTGCGCCCAGCTCTTCACTGAACAGCTGACCGAGTAAGTTGTCATCAGTCAGTGACAGCTTGATACCTTGACGGCTGGTGAACTGCATCTCAGCGATGGTCGCTAGTAGACCACCATCACCGATATCGTGATACGCGCTGATGACGCCTTGCTCGTTACCTGCCTGTACAAAATTAAAGAAATCAATCAAATCGCTTGGCTGCGCTAGGTCTGGGCAGTCGTTACCCAATTGGCTAAGCGTCTGCGCTAGGATTGAACCACCTAGGCGTAACTTACCTTTAGATAAGTCAATACGGTAGAACGCGCTGTCGCCATTGATTAGCTCAGGGGTTAGGGTTTTTGCTACATCAACCACAGGAGCAAAGGCTGTAATCACAAGGCTCATAGGTGACACGACTGATTTGTCCGTCTCGCCTGCTTCACTGCTGTCTGTCCAATTGGCACGCATCGATAGCGAGTCTTTACCGACTGGAATCGCGATACCGAGTGCTGGGCACAGCTCTTCGCCGACGGTATATACAGCGTCAAACAATGCTGCGTCTTCCGCGTCATCACCACATGCTGCCATCCAGTTCGCTGACATGGTGATATCAGATAACTGAGCAATGCGCGCACCAGCGATGTTGGTAATCGCTTCGCCAATGGCGAGTCGTGCTGAGGCTTGTGGACTGATTAGGGCAACTGGCGTACGCTCACCGATACTCATCGCTTCACCGCTCATCACCTGACCATCGAGCGCAATCAAGCCTGACGCCGTCACTGCACAATCCGATACAGGCACTTGATAGCGACCCACATACTGATCACGCACGACCATACCAGTGATAGAACGGTCACCGATGCTAATCAAGAATGATTTGCTAGCGACCGTCGGGTGACGCAGTACGTCTTTGATAGACTCAGCTAAACTGACTTCACCCAAATCTAATGCAGGCAAGCTGCTGTCATGACGCTCAAAGCTACGCTTCATCTTTGGCGTGCCACCGAGCAATACTTGCATCGGCATATCGACAGGCTGATCGCTGAGCAATGTATCGTCAACGACTAGCTGACGTACATCGGTGGCTGATCCTAAGATGGCATACGGGCAACGCTCACGCGCGCAGATCGCATCGAATTGGGCTTCGCTATCAGGACGAATTGCGAGGACATAACGCTCTTGCGCCTCGTTTGACCAAATGGCCATTGGTGACATGCCAGCTTCTAACGATGGAACTTTACGTAGATTTAGTACCGCGCCCATCTCGTGGTCATTGACCAGCTCTGGCATCGCATTAGAGATACCGCCCGCGCCCACATCATGCAATGACACGATTGGGTTACCGTCTTTACCATTATTACTATCGTCGACACTATGTCCTGCCAGTGCCCAGCAGCGATCCATCACTTCTTGGCAACGACGCTCCATCTCAGCATTGTCACGCTGCACAGAAGCAAAATCCAAACCTTCATCAAGTGAACCACTATCTACAGAAGACGCTGCACCGCCGCCTAGACCGATCTGCATCGCAGGGCCACCAAGGACGATTAATAAATCACCTTGTTGAATGGCATTTTTTTCAATGAGGTTGCGTTTGATATTGCCGTAACCACCTGCCAGCATGATTGGCTTATGATAGCCGCGCATCTCGCTGCCGTCTTTTGCCGCTGACGTATCCAGCTGAAAGCTACGGAAATAACCGCATAGGTTAGGACGGCCAAACTCGTTTGAGAAGTTGGCTGAACCAAGTGGCGCTTCGGTCATAATCTCAAGGCTGGTTGCCATACGGTCTGGCGTACCATAAGCCTGAGTACTCAATTGACCCGACTGCTCCCATTTCTCAGCGAGCTCTGGAATATGTAGATGTGATACGTGAAAGCCTGTCAGACCTGCTTTTGGCTTACCGCCACGACCAGTCGCCCCTTCATCACGAATCTCACCACCAGCACCTGTCGCTGCACCTGCATAAGGGGCGATAGCGGTTGGATGGTTATGAGTTTCGACTTTCATTAAGATATCGATGTTTTCTTGATGAAAACCGTAAGGATGAATTGAGTTGGCATCCATTGCATCGGTTGGAATAGGATAAAAACGCATGCCATCAGAGCCAGTCATCACCGCAGCGTTGTCTTTATAAGCAGATAAGATACCTTGTGGATTCGACTGATAAGTATTCTTAATCATCTGAAACAGTGACTTCGGCTGAACGTCACCATCCACTGTCCACTGGGCGTTAAAAATCTTATGACGGCAATGCTCTGAGTTTGCCTGTGCAAACATCATCAGCTCAACGTCAGTTGGGTTACGCTTTAGCTCATTGACATAGGCATTCATCAAATAATCAATGTCTTCACTTGATAACGCAAAACCAAACTCAGTATTGGCAGACTCTAGCGCGGACTGACCTTGCCCGATGACATCGACATGATTTAATGATGCTGGCTGCGCATCATCAAACAATTTGCTCAAATCACTCAAGTCATAAACCAAGCTCTGAGTCATACGGTCAAACAATAATTGCTCAGCAGCAGTCGGTAGCTTATTGTCGGTTGCGCCCACTTCACCATCGATTGTTAGCGTATAAACAACGACACGCTCAACACGGTTAATCTCAATTTCACAGTTATTAAAGATATCAGTCGCTTTACTTGCCCATGGCGAAATCGTACCAAAACGAGGACCCACGATGACTTGTAATTGATTGGCCTGTGGCACTGCAAGGACAGTAGCACTATCAACAGCGAGCAAATCTAATGCTTTTTTGTGCTCATCACCTTCTAGCTCTCGTGATAACACATACACTTGCTGGGTATTGATTTGGCTGACATTAAGCTCGGTTTTTTTCTGAAACTGACTGATGAGTTGCTGCGTCTGAAAATCGGTAAGAAACGGTTGTCCGGCGATGGTCATCATAAAGGCATAATCCGTAAGATCAAGGCATCTCTGCCATGCTAAGTAAATGGTCTGCATATTATAACAAGAAGACCTGTAATAAGCAGTCCTAAACCGAGATAAATTGCCGATACGAAGCATTAAATAGGTATGAGAGATCGAGGGTGAGTAAAATATTTGTTACTTTTCCCATACGCTATTTTCATCGTAGAGACGTTTTGAGCATATCGTTATAATTTTTACCTAATCCTTATAATCCTTACAAACGCTGACATCCTCTTACTGGCAACCTATATAAATGACCTATCGATAATCGTTAATCTAGATATCAGTTGCTAACGCGCTGAACATACAAACTAAAAAAACAACTCTAATCAAAAATAAGCCAATCAATAGCAATTTAGCCGCTAACACAAGCTCAATAACCATAAATCTAAAGAACTATAAACCCGAATGACTATAAATTTAAATAACTATCAAAAAGGAAGTTACTATGAGTAGACAAGACCATATCGATAAAGTACAAGAACTGGTAAAAGACATTAAATTTGCCATGATGACCACTCGTACTCACGAAGGCCACTTACATGCCTGCCCAATGACTACCAGCGAAACCAGTATCGGTGCAAAAGAAATTTGGTTCATCGGTGACAAGACAACCGAAACGGTAAAAGATATCGAAAAAGATCCGCAAGTAAACTTAGCTTATGTCAGCCAAGATTCAAAAAATTATGTCTCAATTGACGGTAAAGCAGAATTGGTCGAAGACCAAGAGAAGTTAGATGAACTGTGGTCACCTGTTTATAATGCATTTTATGAACAAGGCAAAGAAGATCCAAATGTGCAGCTGATCAAAGTCGTCCCACATGGTGCAGAGTACTGGCTAAGTGGAAGCTCAGTTGTCAATATGTTTAAGATGACAACTGCTGCTGTCATGGATGGCAAAAAAGCGACCAACTTGGGTGAAAACAACTCAGTGACGCTATAAGAATCTATTATGTAAAAGTAAAGTAGCAAAATAAAAAACGCCAGTGGCTTATGCGACTGGCGTTTTTTTGTGTGTTTTATCTATAGTCAAAGGATCCTAAAGTCAAAGAACGCTAAAATCGATACAAGGCAGCCGACTGCAGATTATACAAGTAGTACATCTAAGAAGTTTAACGCGGTAGCGGTTTAGTCGTTCGCTGACTATATTTTCTATTGATAGGCATTACTGTGGTGGTTTTGCATAGCCATTGTCAGCTGGATAAGCCTGTGGCTGTGTTGGCTTTGGCTTAGCAGGATCATAAAGTCCATAAATTGCCGTACCGATTACACCTGTATTATTAATAGAGCCAGAGCTAGTATTGGCAGCATAAGCACTCTCTGGCTTGCTAAATATGAACGAGGCAACTGAACTCTGACTCTTACGGAAACCTTCAATGACCAAATCATCATTAGGATCTAATACATATCCGCTATCGTAGCGACTGGCAGCGCTGCCATCGAGGACATTTATCCCATCGACACTAGCAACGATTTCATAAGTGTTGGCGCTGTTATTATGATACACCAAACGGTAGGCCTGACCTGCTTGACCTTGGACATAGTAATTACCAGAATCTCGATAAATTGGTAAAGTATCAGTGTCCGTCTCCATCGAAAAATCAACCTTGCCAGCCATTAGCGACATACTATTGATTGCACGTCCATTATAAGCTTTGTCTGCATAACGAACCTGCATCTGCTCGATCGGCTCACTACTCGTACGGCGCAGATCAACAGTAGTCACTTCAGAGTTGACATCATCACCCCATTTTGTCCCCAAACGTTCGGATTCTGCAGCGTCCTGAGTAGAGATCTCTGCCATAGAGTCCATTTGGACGGATTCTTCTGGCTGAACGGTTGGAGATGGTAGCTCTTGCACGTTTGGGCTTGAAGAACACCCCGTCAATAATGCCAGTACTAATACAGCAGCACCTGACTGTGCCTGATATGAGGTCATGCTTATCTCCTTGTTTATTTAGATAACGTTTTATACTAATTTAGAAAATTTCTTGTATTTTGTTTACTAATTTTTAGTATATATCAACCATACAAACAATGTCTAAGACAAATTGGCAACATCAGCCGTATTTCAAGCAAAGCATAAAAAACGCTAGAAGCGAATGCGACTAGCGTTTTTGTTCAAACTTTATCAACCTACCATCAACAATATGGGCTAACCACTTTGCTTGAGATATGGCCAAGCGGCTCTTAGGTATATCATCATCGACCATAACGTCAATATAACAGCGGCAACCATCAATACATAACCAATGGTTTCAAGTGACTGCCAATTGAGCAATAGCACCGTAATTGCGACCATTTGAAAGGTAGTCTTAAGCTTACCGACATAAGACACTGCCACACTGGTGCTCTTACCCAGCTCGGCCATCCACTCACGCAGCGCAGATACTGCAATTTCGCGCGAGATAATCACGATAGCAGCAATCGCCATTATAATATTGGGATGCCACTGCACTAGAATGATAAGCGCTACCGCTACCATCAATTTGTCAGCGACAGGGTCTAAAAACCGACCAAAAGCTGACATCACATTGAGCTTGCGCGCAAAATATCCATCCAACCAATCAGTCACTGCAGCGATAATAAAAACGCCCGTCAATAATAAATGGCGCAATAAGCTATCGCTAAACTCACTCATACCTACCCGCGCAATTGCATTGTCTGAAATAGCTGGCATGCCAATCCCCATGGACGGCGGCCAGTAGGCGATGGCAACAAATAGCGGAATCATCAAGATCCGTGCGATAGTCAGGTTATTGGGCAAGTTAAAAATACTTTTGGTATTTTGCGTACTTGATGGCTCCTGCGTATGCAAATGCGTATTTTCAGTCATGGCAAACCCAGTTTAATATAGACAAAATAATGGCTGATAGCTTAGCATTTTTCCAGTAGGTCGTCATGCCATCTCTTTGGCTACTCAGTACCAATAATATTGAAATCACTCTATGATATAGCCTTTGTATTAAAGTTTAACGTAATGTCATGTAACTAGAATAGCCAGATACCTATCAATTACGTTATGATAACAGCATAAAACAGTTGTACACTTAGCTTTATAAGCTTGGTAGATACGCCTATTGGATAGACAAATTATTATCTTACTTTCACAGTATATACTCACCTGAAAAATGGTAAAAAAATAGAACCAAGTAAAAAGACCATCTAATGGTAAACCTATAATAACAACAAGTCACAACTACTGCCTAGTAGCTACTGCTACACGATCAGTTTTCCTCAGCCCACAGTTCCTCCTCTGTGGGCTCTTTTTTTGCCTGTAAATCATTGATTTATATAGGTTTGATATTTTAATATATTGAATTGACCACCAATTTGACCACCATTTGCTCAAAATTTTGATAAGTTGACCACCAATAATATGAACATGCCAGCCATTCACTTGACTGGGTTTTGAGTTTCAACATTCCTCAACATGCTAGCGCGGTGCTCGCTTACGATACCTGTGCATAAAGTCACTTTAACTTTTTAACATGGCATTAACCTACTCATAGTGGCTATAAGTCATGCGCCTACGTTACTTGTCGCAAAAGTCGCTTTAACCTCTTTTTGAAACGGTTTTTATTTTGTGCGTGTGAATGGTGGCGGTGTCCTGTGGTTTGCCTGTTTAATCTCGATTTATAGCCCCCCTCGATACCTGTCCAGAAACTCCCCTTTTTATGGACTCAAAGTATTATTTTGATTGCCCTCTAAGATGTCCGAAAACTAGCCAGCATTGGCATAAGCTGCACCTGTGTGCGTACTGTGCCCATAACTCTAACGTGTGTAATAACCTCCCTCGTTACTTGTCGCAAAACTACCCCTTTTTATGGACTCTAAAAAGTCCCTGTACTTGTTGCATTACTGCCAATGACAATCATGCTCAATAGGTGCTTGCTTCGCGCGTGTGCGTACTGTTCCATAAACTCCCCCTAACGTGTCCAACAATTCATTTTTAACCCTGCTTACGATGTCCGAAAATTGCCCCTTTTATGGACTCCGAAAATTAGATAACCCCAACACAAGGGGCATCTATTCCAGCTTATAGCGGTGTGTGATTTGGTTTTGAATGTAAGGTTTTATAAGGTTTGCGATATGTGGTTTTCTAACGTTTCAATGTAAGGTTTTATCATATTTTGGGTTCAGGTTTTATCAGGTTTTGGGTTGTGTAAAATGTTGGGTTTTGTGGGGTTCTAACCTTGTGGTTATCTTGGGGTAGTGAGTGCTGCCAACGTTAACAAATGTTAACAGGCAATGCGGTGCAAATTGATTTTGAATGTTAGGTTTTGTTAGGTTCTACGATGTCCAAAAACCTATGGGAAACCTAAGGGTATCTTTACACTATAAAAAGGGCTTTGTAGTGATCGCCTAACGTGTCCGAAAACCTTAGGGAAACCTTAACATAGCTTAACATGCTGCCAGTGCTCAAACTGATCTCACGATAAACACCAGGCATAAAAAAAGGAAGACGATAAACGCCTACCTTTGATTATTTTTGCTGTACCTTATGTTTTTGCATGGGACAGACGGGACAGACGGGACAGCCCTTACGTGGTATGGCTTACAGCCGTCCCGTTTATGTTTTTAGCAATGGGACAGACGGGACAGAAAAGCTAAAATGTAAAATCCTGTCCCGTTCGTCCCGTTTTGGTTTTTAGCAATGGGACAGCGCAATCCCTTGCTGCATATAGCCTGTCCCGTCCGTCCCGTTTGTCCCGTCCTTTTTCATAGGTTCACACTTTTTCATAGGTTCACAACAAAGTATATTAGCAGTAACCGCGTAAACAGATGGGCGTTGCTTGCCACTAAATAAAGTATCAGGCGCTTTGTAGATTTTACGGTCACCTTGATTAAGTAGTAACAAGTCAGCTTCCTCTAATACTTGCAATACTTTGCTTTTGCTAAAAGGCTCACATACTTTGTTAAAAGTTTCCTTAGAAAAGTAATAGTCCCCCGTGTCCATATTGCGATAGCCTACACGGTTGGGGGTTCTCTCCTCAAAGTCTAAGCGCGTGTTTCTATAGCAAGGTTGAAAACGGCTTGATCCGTGCTGTTCAATAAACGCCTTGATATGATCTATGATTTGGCGCTGCTCATGCTCACCATCACGCCCGTAGTTATCAAGCCAATTATCTAAGCATGTCATAACGGCTGTGGTTGCTTGTCCTACTTGCCAGCCTGTTATACCTGCCTGTGTTGCTATCTCACCAGCTGCTGCCACAATAGCGAACCGTTTAGCCACTCTATGCGCCTGTGCTTTCAGGTCGCTGTACTGGCTCATAAAGTCACCGACAAGCTGCCCAGCGGTGGCGGTGGTCGCTGTCTTGTCACTGGTGATATGTTCTAGCCATGCTATGCCAGCTGATCCATAGTAAGCGTGTGATAACTCGTTGATCTTATCGGCTTGTGCTTCGCTTGTTTTTGCCAGTACCAAACTATCAAAGGTCTTTAAGCCTTTACCAGCATCAGCATCTATATGCGCCACGCGAACCTCCACCCCTGCATTGGTCTTTTTCCCTGCTTGAGCCATTTCTTGCTGAATGGTTTTTTCACCATTCGACAAAAAGATAATGCGCCACGTTTTGGCAGTGCGATTATGTCCCGTGGTGGTGCTACGTCCTTTACCTTGACCATTACCCAGCATATAAATAATATTGCCTAGTATTGTGGGATTGCCCTCACTGACTTCATCAAGTGGTAAAAAGCTGTCGTTGTGCTCGCTTGCTGTTCCCTCTAGTGCGTTATCAGTGCTGCGCCATGTCTTAACGTACCTGTCAGGGTTGCCCCATACACTAGCAGCCACTTTAAGCGATAACGACTTACCCATGCTTGATGAACCTAAAAAATGAAAACCACCGCTATCACTGCCTAACGGCTCGAGTAATTGACCTGCAAAAGCGCAAGCAATAGAGAAAACAAAACGGCTTTGTTCTGCTAGTGGTTGGCATAGCTCGTTACGCCACTGGGTAAGATCTCCTTGTTGGGCTAAGGTGCTGTTCAGGCTGTTAGCAGATTGGTAAACAATAAGCTCCTTATCATTGTCACCACCGATAGCGCCATCAGGTAAGATATATTGCTCACCGTCCCAGCCTAGTCTATCGACACACCGCGCCCGTTTATGAATGGGGTAGTTTTGAATATAAGCGTCTAAGTAGCTGCGCTGTCTGGGGTTGGTGGTAATGTTCAAGCCTTGACTGGCTAGCTCTCTACGATATTCCTTCGCATCACCTTGCAGTAGTGCTAACGGCATTGCCCACTTATGAGTTACGTTGTCATCATCACGCCATTGCAATAACCGCCCCCATGTGGTGCTGCCTGTGTCCCGTGTCTTAGCGATAACCTCTATCGGTGAACAAACAAACGCCTTAAACTTGAAAGTAATGTTTGCTGGGTCATCATCGTTATACTTCACAAAAAACAGCCCATCATGGTATAGCTCAAAACGTCCATCAGCATAAATCATCGGTTCATTCAGCTGTGGATCATCGCGCCATTCAGGATAATAAGCGTTATCTTGTAAGCTGATTAGCTGGGTGTCACTGTCTGCCAGTATCGCTTCATAGCTGTCATGCTGCATCATAGTGACAATATGAGCCACCGTAACCAATGCTTGCGCTTTCACACCTGCCAATAGGTTGATTAAGCCCTTATCATCAAGCGTCATAGGTACGGTAACCTGTGATCCGCTGCTCCAGTGCTGCACCATCTTTTTAAGGCACTGCTTTGTTTTATGAGGGCTGACAATGATTGTTTTATCACTGCTCATTAGATAGCTGTAAACATCAATACCATCATCTAAATCATTAAAGGCTATCACCTCATGGGCTTTGTTTGGCTCACCAATGACGATAGCGCCATAACCTGTAGGATCAATGACAATGGGCTTTGCTTTGCTGTTTGGTGTGTAGAATACCGCGCCTACTGTATCGCCTTGTTTATCAGTCAATGCTAAGCCTATGGTGTTGGCTGTTGGTTCGGTTTTGCCAATTTTCTCACCATAATATATAGTAGTGTTGTCTGTAGAAAATAGCAGTCGTTCAGGCTCTAACATGTCCTTGAGTTTGATTAAAAAAGGACAGCCTGCCAGCTGTTCGTCTGTAGCTGGTTTGCAGCCCTGTAAGAGAGTATGAGCGCCCATGTTGTCCGCATGGGCTTTTTCTTGGCTGTTTGTTGGTGTGGTGGTCATCTGTTCCCCCTTGCTTGTGACTGTTTAGGCTGGCGCGTGGCTCTGTACTTCTTGTAGTAGCTTTTGCGCTTGGCGTGCTTACGGCTCTGTTTTGGAGGGTAGGTTTTCATTATTTACCCTCCTTGCCGTAACGAGTCATTGCTAGGGTTTTCTTGATTGAACCTAACTGGCTTTGTAGCAGTTCGTGCCACGTTTCCGTGGTGTCATGCGTTAAGCGTGCCATTGATATAGCAACATGAGTTTCTATTTTTTCATAGTGAATAAGTGCTAATAGTTTGCCAATGTCACTTATAACAACGGCTGCGCTTTCAAGATCACAAGCAATATCTGATAACTCAAAAGATGACATAACAATAACTTCATTGTCGTTCGGTTCGGTTATGTCTATTACTGTGCGCTGGTTTGATTGACTGCCACTGTATAGCGTGGCTATTGCTTGGCGGTTTGCTGGCGTGTCATGGAATAGTGAGGGCAATACATAGCAGTCATCATGATATGCCCTGCCATCAGCGCGATATAAGCACTCAACATTGCCGATATTGATAGTTAGGCAGTCTTTTGACTTGTTGAATAGCTTGTAAGTACCATTGCCTACAGATGGGCATAGAACGCTGTCACCTGCCTTGAATGTGGCTGGTGTGGTGTTGGTAGTGGTTTGAGTGTTTGAGGTGGTACGGATTGAATTAGGCATGATAGCCTCCTTGTAGTTTTTGAGTTAATGCCACGCTATACAGTAAAGATATAGGGTGACGGGTCTTACTCTCGGTTCTACAAGAAACCGCCCTGCATATTCGCCTTACGGCTATTTTATTTTGCAGCGTCAACCCGTCATAGTCGGTTAGCAAGTGACTTGCTATAGATATGAGGGAATGCCCCCTTGATGCGCTTAAATGCGCTCTTAGGGTAGTGCTTGATGGCATAGTGACAGCTTGAGAGGCTGCGCTATTATCAGGCACAAAAAAAGCCAAAAAGTCACGGCTGGCTTGTCCGCTTGTAGAATTTGAGAGGTCTATATAGTAACCGCTGTTATCATCGGTTGCAATCGGTTTTGCATTGACTGGCTGGCAAGCGATTAATGACAGTAGCAAGCCAATACCTGCCACCCATGCCATAAAGATAGTAAATCTTAGCAGTAAGCCACGTTTACCCGTCTGTTTGCGATTGTGCGCCCCGTGGTGGGGTTTTAGACTGGTTCTGTTATCGTTGCTCATTTCTTACGTCCTCCACGTTGAAAGCGATTTCTGCTATGTTTTTCGATAGCTCTTTGAGCGACTCCACTTGTCGGCTGCCTGTCGGTAACAAGCTGCCTAACATTTTTACTTCTATTTCTGCTAATTGGGTCATGGTGTTAATGATGTTTACATTGGCGTGTAAGGTAATGATTAACTGGTCTATAAAGTCATCAGGTATCATCAGGTAACCCTCTTTTTTTAGCCCGTCCATAACTTCGTTTATAAAGTCGTTATCACTCATGGTCTGTTGCCTCCGCTTGGTACGGTAATGCGTGTTCACAAAACATGTCGCTAACAATACCTGCCAGCTCGCTATTGCTCAGTAGTGCTGCTG
>NZ_JBQSVL010000074.1:0-14752 GCF_052376215.1 Psychrobacter sp. AOP7-B1-24 | reverse complement strand
TGCTTTGACTGCCACAAGTACGCCTTGACTAACATCATCTTTTGTATTGATAGCATCTAGCGCGGTGGCTAGGTGGTCGGTATCGTTGTAAATATCTTGTATGCGGTCATACATAAGCCGTAAGTAAATGCTATCCACGGTCACTAGGCGGCTGGCTGGGGTGTCGATTGATATGCTAGGGTGGTTATTCATTTAGTTCACCTCGCTGTTAGTCAGTTCACTTTCAAGTAAGGTTTGTTCATCAAGCCAATAAAGGGCAAACCATTTCTTATTGTGTTTGACCATTTCACTTTGAATAACTAGCCCTGTTAGGCGCAAGTCATGTATGCGCTGTGCTAGGCATGTGATTTGATAAAGGCGGTATGCGTCCCATGTGCTGATAGTTGCCCCTGTCATCAAGTGTGCCCGTATGGTGTCAATTTGGGTCTTAGGTGCTTGCTCGTTTGTCACTGGGGCGGTAGCGGTGGCTGTAGTAGTCATGATTAAACCCCCTCGCTTGCTGAATGTTGGCGCTCAAGCCATGCCAATAGGTCAGCATTTCTAAATAATAGAATGCCGTTAATGTCGGTAGGTTTTGGGAATTTGTCAGCTTTCCACCATCGGCGTAATGTTTGATGGTGAACGCCTATGAGATTGGCGGCTGCCTTGATGCGAGTCTGCCCGTTAGGGTGTAACTCTGTAGTGGTTTGGGGGTTGTCTGATATGTGCAACATTTTGCTAACTCCGATTTCATGCCGTTACTTGGCGTTGATTTGAGTTAGCAATTTAGCTTTTTATCTATCAGGTAAGGTAAGGGGGGTAAATCAAAAAAATACCCTAGGTAAGCTACCTAGGGTATATATAAATCAATGACTTAGTGAAAATTATTTTAAACCTCTTTTTTACGGTGTGGACTCCAATACTTAGATGGACTGCTTATTTCTTTTATTCTATCTGTCGATGTTTTAGCATTTTCAGCATAGTCAGTATTTCTGCTTATCCACTGAGCTGCTTTATTAGAATGTGAGTCGCTTTTTATTCCATCATTGACATATAAATCAATCCATAACTGAATAGCATGCTTTAAGTCAGGAGCGTGATAGTCGTGGCTCTCATTTAAGATAGTTTGCAATGTATTGTCATCAGCTGGCGCGTCTATTTTATTACTTAGCTGCTCTTTGAGGTCTGCACTTTCAGCGTTTGCTTTCTCAAGCTGTGCTTTGAGCTCTTTTATCTCGTTTTGATTTTGCTTGTAAGTATTTCTAGCAGTGAATAATCTAGCGTTGAGGTCGTTGTTCTCAACTTGGGTGGTTTCTAACTTTGTGAGTAATTCACTATCATTATGTGCTGGTGTATCATCTTGGCTGGTATTGGTAAGTGAGGCTATATAGCTGCCCAGTTCTTGCTTTGAAAACCTGATTTCCTCGGACTCCATATGAGTTAGTTTGAATTTTTCAGCCTCATCAAGTCCTTGTGGTTTATCATAAAACAAGAATACATCGTCATAATCCACATATTCGGCGGTTTGTTTTTCAAGTACCCTGTAAATCATAACTCCATTGTTTGGTAACTTCATATAGTCATCATAATTATAAATTTCCTCAACCAACAACCTATAACTAAAGTACCCCGTCATAATCTCAGTTTTTAAAACCTTGCTGCTATCACCTCCAAAACTGCCAACATAGCCACAAAAGTAAAAACAGGGCGTTATAAGTCTTTTTCTTGCTAAATCCCTTAGTTTCACATGGTCATAAGATGGAGAATTAATATCAGCATTATAATTAAGGAGGTTTAATGTTTCGGCTAGTGTTAGGTATTCGTCCTCACGATTTTTTTTGTATTGATTAATATCATAAGTCCGCCCGTAAATATCGTTAACTAAAGGGGTTTGCTTGTCGTCAAAAATACCGTGCTTGGTGATTGGCTCAAACGCCATTACATCGGACTTTTGATAGTAGGTTATATTTGCGTCATTACCTAAGCCTAAAATGTGCCCATTGTACGGCTCAAAAGTGTAACTTTCGTCCATGTATAATAGTGGCATGTGTTCGTCAATATTATGGGCATCAAGATATTTGACCACTTCATCAGGTGCGCTATTGGTCGCATTTGACATAGCGTTTATAACGTCTGCTACTAAAATATAATCATTTTTCCGCGCTTCTAACTCATCAATTAAAATACTCACATTCACACCCCTACACCCTTAAATCAAAATAGGTGCAAGGCGGTGACAGTTTAAGGGTGTGAATATCTGTCGTTCAGGAGCAACCCCTAGCCTTGCAAAGTGGTCAGCTGAGCATTAACCCAGCTTTTGTGATTGTTGTCTAAAACTGGTATGAATGACGTTATCAATCTTGCCAGCCTTAATATTATCTAAGTAGTTAGCCCATTCGTTCATCATGCGCGTGCGTTCAGGTACGGCTTGCATACGGTTATACGCCTTGCCGTACTTGTTAAGCATTTGGTGCCCTAGCTGTATCTCTGTTAGCAGCTCGTCATAGCCTAGTCGTTCCATCAGCATGGTTTTTGCGCTGGCACGGAAGCCATGCGGCGTATGCACCTCTTTATAGCCTCTACCCTCGTAATTGCTGCCAATGCCGCCGCTGTTCATAGATGGGTCGTTTAAGACTTTGTTCACGGCTTGTGGGTCTTGGTAATTACCTTTCTTGCGTTTAGGGTTATAAAACACATATTCATGCCCACCTGTTAACGACTGCATTTGCTCTATGACAGCGATTGCTTGCGGCGCTAGTGGTACTACCAAACTTTCTACCATGTCCTCACGGCGCTGCCCTTTCTGTGGCTTAAATGCCCATTGCTTAGCGTTCAGGTCAATGTCTGCCCACTTCATAGCGCATATATCACCTACACGGGCAAAGGTAAGCGTTAATAGCTTTAATATCGGTTTGTTATACACCTGCTTATCACTTAACTGGTCAATGTCCCTTAGTAGGACTGCAAAGTCTTTGGGGTCTGTCAGTGAGGCATGATGTTTGGTTCGTGTGGCTTTCAATGCTTTGGCACCTGATAGCTGTGTTACGGGGTTATATTCAATAAAGCCCTTTAATACAGCATGGGCAAAGATACGCTGCGCCATGTGCTTAACTCGATTGCCTTTATGCACATATTCTTTTTGAATGTCACGGCATAGGGCTAAGACTTGCTGGGTGCTGATTTCACTAACGGGGAATTTGCCAAAGGCAGTTACTAAGGGTCTAAGGTAATTATTAACATTTCTTAGTGTGCTTGGTGCTGGCTGGTGGTCAGGGTTGTTTGTTAATTCGTTTAGCCAGTCATCAGCTACCGCTTGAAAAGTATTGGTTATAGCGGTGGCTTGCTTTGCTCGTTCATTATCGCGCTGGGTTATTGGGTCAATCATTTGGGCAAGCATTCGCATATTATCGGCATGGGTCTGCCTTGCCTGTTCAAGCGTTAAAGCTGGGTATTGTCCTAGCGTCATCTCTTTACGTTTACCAGTGATAGGGTGTGTATAACGATGTTGAAACTCAATACAGCCACCACGCAAGCGCAAACGTAAGCCAGCATAGCCACCAATGGTGTGATAAACACGCTTTTGCCCTTGTGCGTCTTTAATCGCTCGCTTGATTTGGGTATCGGTTGTTAATGCCGCCATGACTACACGCCTCTATTACTGATTTATCGTGTCAAAAATCTGACCACCACTTTGACCACCATTTATGTAACTAATTGGTGGTCACTTGTGATAACGCTAGATAATAGATATTAGCATGTAATGCACGTAATATATAGCTTTAAGCTAACAATAGATAACGCGAGATAACCCCACAATAACCCCCTCTGTGGGCTCTTTTTTGTCTATATTTATTCATCAATAAATATCTTGCTCTTTATTTAAATAAGATCAAATACTACAGATTCTTGAAAGCACTTATTCTTGACAACCACGTTCAAGCATCAAACGAGTCAGTTCACTTCCTATAAGCACTATAGCCACCTCTGGTTTTATACTGTTTAGTATATTAAAACATGCAAATATATCTGTTTATGCTAGGTTTGAATATTATTATTTGTAGCTTAGTTGTTACTTTTAATATACAAAATTTCAGAAATTTTATGATCAAATATATTTGGTATCGCTGTATTTTTTATAGTGAATCGACTAAATTTATCGTTAATTTGATTGAAATCACGTACTATTCTTTCCCGTTTTAAACGGTTCTGAGAATTGTAAAATTAAAAAACCCACAACAGATAAAATAATAGCAATTTCATAACGACCGTAGGCTACTGAAATACCAATAGCGCCTGTATTCCATAGACTAGCTGCCGTCGCAGTACCCTTTGAACCCATTTCGTTCTTAAAAATCGCACCACCACCAATAAACCCCATGCCTGTGATAATCGCATACATGATTCTCGCCTCACCAGCTGATTCATAAATATCCCGACCCACCAACATAAAAGCACAAGAGGCAATCGTCACTAAAGGAAAAGTTCTAAGCCCTGCGCCATTGTCTTTCATTTCACGATTAAGAGCGATAGGTAAAGATAGGACAAAAGCAATGCCCAGCTGAAAGAAGTGGTATTGCATTAATTCAATATCTATCTCAAATCCAAACATCGTTGACTATCCTCCTATCTTTATAATTTTGATGTGTAGGGTTGATTGCACAGTAAGTAAATAAACAAGTAAGTCACTTGCGATGGTTAGATTGTTTTACAAATTGTATCAACTGTCTGTTGTGCCATTTGATAACAGCTTTCGATATTACCCTGTCCACACCAGTCACCACTAACAACCCACTGCTTCGGCTCATCTACTAAAATACCAAGACTGTCTTTGTTGATATCGGTATCAATAACCGTGGCAGCATAACGCCAGCGATGACAGTCTATTTGACTGGGCACGCTTTCTTCATTCCAGTTCAACGCTCGCTGTGCGGCTTGCAATAATTGTGCTTGGACGGTCTCGATATCATCATCGACATGCTGCTCTGACCAACGATTGCTAGCATGAATGGTCACACTGGGTAGCAGATCATCATGAGCAGGTTTTTGATGCTCAATAAATATTCTATCGAGAATAGAATCACTCAAATAAGCGACATCCCATTGCTGTTCGCTTAGGCTGCTTAGCCCTTTCGGTAATGCGGCAGTATCATTCCATCCTAACATCAGCGTATAACAAGCTTGCATTTGTGGCTCGGTAATATTGGCTTGCGCACCAAAGCCACTATTTGCCATCAACTCGACTGCCTGACCGTTAGGCGCGGTACAAATCACCCAATCAAAATAACCGAGACTCGCGCCAGTATCGTCAAACAGTTCAGTCTTTTTATCAGCTTTTTCTGCTATAGCGCTGTCATATTGAGCCAATGGTGCGACGCGGGTTTTAAACTTTATGGTAGTGTGCTGCAACTCATCCGCCAACTCACGTCCCCAGCTAGTCATTTTTGGTGTACTGATATAGCGTGATTGTGTGGTATTCCATTGCTCTTTGCTTTGGATATCAAATACCTCAATACTATCGTTTGCTGGTGTTAGGTTGACCACTTGTGCGCACCATGGTCTTAGTAGACCAGTATCTAGCCAAGGTGCGATAAACTGTTGGAAGCTTGCTGTTTTCGCCGTAAAAAACTGTGCGCCAAATGCCCATTGCCAGTTTTTTCCAGTTTGATTATCAGTACGATAACGGGTGGCCAAACGTCCAACACTGCGCGACTTCTCAAAAATAGTGATCTGCGGTATCAAATTCTTATCATTATCTTTGCCAAAAGCACGCTCTAATAATGTAGCGGTAAACAGTCCCGTCAGACCACCGCCGATGATAGCGATTTTGGGTGGAGTGGTATCAGCAGAAATTACAGAATGATGAGTCATAATGACAGTAAGCCTTATAGGATAGTTGGTCAGAAAATAATGATTTACTTTTAGTCGATGTACTTTTAAATAGCATTGAACCTCTAAAACCTACTCATATCAATATCATCTACGTAAAAAAGCCATGCTATTTTATAACATGGCTTTTCTGTCATTTCAGATTGAGCACACTTCATAATACTTCAAGCAAGGTTAACGCTGTCGTAATTTTATAGTGGAATGACTAAGCATCAAAAATTTCACTGCATATTGCCTGAAAGATAGTCGCTGCCAGCACCACATTTGAATGTTCAACACGCCCTATATTCAGTTGCCCAGAGCTATTTGGCTCTCTACTCTCCACGCTCAGCCTTGACCACCTCGACCAACTGATTAATCACAGAACTGTCTGCAAGGGTAGATAAATCTCCCAAGCCTACATACTGCCCTGCCGCTAGATTACGCAAGATACGACGCATGATTTTGCCCGAGCGCGTTTTGGGTAGTACATTGACGATATGAATGGTATCCAAATTAGCAATGGGCCCAATCTCAGAACGCACGTGTCGATTCAATTCAGCCCTCAATGACTCTGTCTCTTTTTCACCTGATTTTAGGATAATAAAGGCACAAACACCCGTACCACGAATCTCGTGTGGCATGCCCACAATGGCAGCCTCAGCCGTTGCAGGATGTGCGACCACCGCACTTTCAATCTCCGCCGTACCCAGACGATGCCCCGCGACATTGAGCACATCATCGACACGCCCTGTAATCCAGTAATGTCCATCCTCGTCGCGCTGTGCCCCATCACCAGTGAAATAATAGCCTGGATAATCGCTAAAATAGGTCTCTAAAAAGCGCTCATGGTCGTTGTAAATCGTCCGCATTTGTCCTGGCCAGCTGCTATTAATCAGCAGGTTACCTTCAGCAGACCCTTCTAATATAGTGTCATCGGTATCAACGATTTCTGGCTTGATACCGTATAGAGGGTTCATCGCCGCACCCGGTTTGAGTGCGACTGCGCCTGGTATTGGCGCCATTAAAATACCGCCTGTTTCCGTCTGCCACCAAGTATCAACGATTGGACATTTACTGTCGCCGACCACATGATAGTACCAATCCCATGCTTCTGGATTAATCGGCTCCCCGACGGTTCCGAGCAAGCGCAGGCTAGAACGATTAGACTCACGAACAAAGGCATCGCCCTCTTTCATCATTGCTCGAATCGCGGTCGGTGCGGTATATAAGACCGTCACATTGTGCTTATCGATGATATGACCAATACGTGCCCATGTTGGATATTCTGGAACCCCCTCGAACATCACTGTCGTCGTTCCATTAGCGAGCGGTGCATAAGTAGCATAGGTATGCCCCGTAATCCAGCCCACATCGGCTGTACACCAGTAGACATCATCGTCTTTAATATCGAAGACATCTCGAAACGTAGAAAGCGCATAAGTGATATAGCCGCCAGTCGTATGTAACACACCTTTAGGCTTACCCGTCGAGCCAGATGTATAGAGTAAAAACAGCGGGTCTTCGGCATTCATCACTTCAGGTTCGCAATACTTCGATTCGCCATCGACCAAGCTATGATACCAAACATCACGGCGGCCACTCATCGGTACGGAGTTGCCAGTACGGTGGACGACGATGACGTTGGTTACGCTGTCCGTACCATCCATATCAAGTGCGCGATCGACATTGGCCTTGAGCGGTGTACTTTTATTACCACGTAATCCTTCATCAGCAGTAATCACCAGTTTTGAGCGACTGTCTATCAACCGATTGCCCAAACTCTCAGCAGAAAACCCACCGAACACCACTGAATGCACCGCACCGATACGCGTACACGCCAGCATGGCCACCATCGCTTCCGGTATCATCGGCATATATAAGGTGACGCGATCGCCTTTTTTGACCCCAAGCTTACGCATGGCATTCCCTAAGCGGCAGACCGATTCGTGCAGCTCTTTAAAGGAGATAATTTTATGTAAGGAAGGATGATCACCTTCCCAAATAATTGCTGGCTTATAAGGGTTGTTTTGCAGATGTCGGTCGAGACAATTGACTGAAATATTCAGCTCGCCATCTTCGAACCATTTAATACGAAAGTCTTCTAAATCGTAATTCACATCGCTGATTTTGGTTGGTTTTTTTATCCAATCAATTAGCTCGGCACGCTGTGCCCAAAAGGCATCATGAGATTCAGGGGATTCGATAGACTGCTGGTAGTCGGTGCGGTATTGTTCGGCTGTCGTATTGGCAGCAGCGATGAACTCGGCTGCAAGGGGAAATGATTTCTGAGTCATAATAGTCATCCTTTTTAATTATTATTACCTGTACCAATCGTCAATAACGACCGTCTGTACAGGTAATAAGAGCCATCTTCCATAATGCGTGACACGTAAGGTTAGTTTGACAAATAAGCCGGATGGTTGCAAGGCATCAACTGCCATTCATAACAATATCACTGTACAGCGGTATAATTGGTCATACATGATAAAATGCATGGACAAGGCAATAAGGTATTTAATCCTTGTAACCTTAAATAAAATATGGACAATAGCTATTCTAAAGCGAACGCTAAGAGCGACTGACTCTTTTGAAGCACGACTTTATTGAATATAAGCAATCAGCTTTATTTTTATTATTTTATATCTATAGTCAATTTACCCTATTATCGATACAACGAACTGAGTGCCCACTATACGATTGGTTAGTGAGCGAGGTTAAGACCTGTAGCGGTTTTATAGTGGACAGGCTGTATCATTTTATGAGACCACAATGAGCAATCAACGCAATACATCACAATACGCCCACTACGATGTCATTATTATCGGTGCTGGCGCGTCAGGGTTATACTGTGCGCTCACTGCGGGTCGCCGTGGTCGCCGCGTACTGGTATTAGATCATGCCAATAAAGCAGGCAAAAAAATCCTGATGTCAGGTGGGGGTCGCTGTAACTTTACCAATTACTTCGTTGAGCCTGAACACTTCCTAGGTGCCAATCAACATTTCTGCAAATCAGCCCTTAGCCGTTATCCCAGTTGGGAGTTTATCAGTATGGTTGAAGCGCATAAAATTGCTTATCATGAGCGTGAGCATGGTCAGCTGTTCTGTGATGACTCTGCACAAGACATCTTAACCATGCTCCTTGATGAATGTGCCGCTGTCGGTGTACAAGTAAAACTGAATGCTCAAATTGAAAGCGTTCAAACTGTCGAAAACGACAAAAATGCTCGTTTTGAGTTACTAACGACCAAACAGCTGACTAAGAAAGAAAAGCAAGAAAGAAAAGAGACAGCCAATCAAACCAAGCTGCCACAAACAGGCTATCGCTGTGAGTCATTAGTCGTCGCCACGGGCGGATTATCTATCCCAACCATGGGTGCTAGCGGCTTGGGTTATGAAGTGGCACAGCAGTTTGGTCATACGCTCATATCAACTGACGCCAGTCTCGTACCTTTTACCTTCACTGATAAAACAGGTGAGCTTATTCGGTCATTGTCAGGTATTAGCTTGCCAGTCATTGCCAGTAACGAGCGCATTTCCTTTAAATTACCACTGCTATTCACCCATCGTGGACTGTCAGGGCCTTCGATGCTGCAACTGTCTAATTATTGGCATACGGGTGAAACCATCAGTATCAACCTGCTACCCGATATCGATACGACAGCGCTCTTATTGGCGCATAAAAAATCACATCCCAAGCAGCTGATTCGTACGGTGCTCGCTGATTATACTGATAGTGCATTACCAAAAAAGCTGCTGACCGCGCTACAGACTCACCTGTGGGAAGATATCAAAGATACCGAGCTTGCTAATATTAAAGACGAGCGTTTGGCAGAGCTCGGTGCGAGCTTGAATGGTTGGCAGCTAAAACCGTCTGGTACTGAGGGTTATCGTACCGCTGAAGTCACGCGCGGCGGTGTCAAAACAGATGAGGTATCCTCAAAGACTATGCAAAGCAACTTACAAGATGGTCTATACTTTATCGGTGAGGTGCTCGACGTCACAGGCTGGCTTGGTGGTTATAATTTTCAATGGGCGTGGGCAAGCGGTTTTGTTAGTGGTGAAGTTGTTTGATGCTATAGTCGGTTCAATGTGATTTGAATACAAGTAAAATCACCAAAAATAGTAGACTAATCGAGAGTGATATCCCATCCGATTTATAGAGGATTAACGATAGACAGTAAGGTCTACTAAATCTCCTATAGAAAATTATTCTACTTAAGTTGTCTTTTACCTGAATTAATTCCTGATAATTTAGATATAATAAGGCTAATATAGCGCAAAGTAGTCAGACAGAGCTGCTTTGCAGATAACAGTAATCTGTTTTACGAGGGAATATATGCGTCAAATCAAGAAGGTTCATGGTGAAAAAGTACCATATTGGGTGGGTGATGGCTTTTATGTAAAAACCCTAATCAACCATCTTGATGACAATCCCGATTTTAACTATCAGCATACCGATCCATTTTTGTTATTCGATTATGGTGTGCCCACCGTTTTTGAGCCAAATCCTGATTATAAATCACAACCACATGGTATTGGTAAGCATCCACACAGAGGTTTTGACATTGTCACTATCGCGTATTCAGGAGAACTTAGCCATGCCGATTCTACTGGTGGGTGCAGTGATATTTTGGCAGGTGACGTACAATGGATGACCGCAGGGCGCGGCATTATGCATGAAGAGTTTCACTCAGAATCATTTGGACAGCATGGCGGCGTTTTTAGTATGGTGCAGATGTGGGTCAACCTACCAAGTAAAGACAAACTCACCCAACCAAAATACCAAAGCATCAAACGCGCAGACATACCTATCGTCGATTTGATAGATAATAGCGCTAGTCAGACACTTAACAACAATGAAGAGCAAACCGTTATTGGTACAGCCGCTATCATAACTGGTGAGTGGCAAGGCGTCACAGGCGCAGCCAGCACATTCACCCCAGTTAATGTATGGAATATTGAATTACATACCGCTGGGTCAACGAAGCTGCAAGTACCCAACACGCACAATACGCTATTGCTAGTACAAGAAGGTAAGTTACTAGTCAATGATACGACTGTGAGCGCAGGACATTTGATTCAGTTTGAGCCACCCACGCAACATCGTACTGATATTCAAGATGGGCAAGCACCTGATACTGACACCATTGAGCTGCACTGTCCTACTACCGAAACTGATGGACAGACCTCAATGCCTATCAAACTTTTGCTATTCAGCGGGGAGCCTATTGGCGAACCAGTGGCTGGTTATGGCCCTTTTGTCATGAACACGCAAGAAGAGCTGCGCCAAACGTTTCGAGATTACCAAACAGGTAATTTTATTAAGTAGCTGACACTTTATCTAATAGCGAACACATACGTATCCACAGGTATAAAAAAGCCACCAAACGCTTATCGTCTGGTGGCTTTTATTCAAGGCTTATCTTTCACCTAACTAACTACGCTTGAGCTAAAAACGGATAATCGGTGTAACCTTCAGCACCGCCACCATAAAAGCTTTCGGGATGCTGTTCATTTAGCGCAGCGCCTTCACGAATACGTTCAGCCAAGTCAGGGTTGGCAATGTAATCACGACCAAAAGCAACGGCATCGATGTAACCTGCTTTAACATTTTTCTCTGCTTTTTCGGCGGTATAGCCACCAGCAGCGATAATCATATTATCAAAAGCAGCTCGGACACCTTGACGGAAAGTATCGCTATAAGGAGTACCACCAGCCCAATCAGGCTCTGACAGATGTAGATACATTAGACCACGCTTGTTAATCTGTTCAATCAACCAGATGTTTTCATCTTCGTTATAGCCGGCCTCTACATTGTTAAACGTTCCAAGCGGCGAAATACGAATACCGACATGATCCGCATCCCAAGCATCAACACAAGCATCGATGACATCTAGTGTTAGGCGCGCTCGGTTTTCACGGCTACCACCGTATTCATCAGTACGTAGATTGGTTTGTTCCACCCAGAACTGATGCAACAGATAGCCATGAGCGCCGTGAATCTCAACCCCATCAAAGCCCGCTTCTTTAGCATTTTTGGTTGCTTGTGCAAAGTCAGCAATGACTTGCTTGATTTCATCAAGTGTGGCTGGGCGAGGTGTCGTCGCGTCCACTCGAATTGCTTGATTATTACTATCACGTAGCGAGGTACGTATGCCGACGTTTACATCAGAAGCGGAAATTGGGGCTTTACCATCAGGTTGTACGCTCTCATGCGAGACCAGACCGGTGTGCCATAGCTGTACCACAATCTTGCCACCTTTGGCATGGACGTTATCAACGATGGCCTTCCATGCGGTGATTTGGTCTTGAGTATGAATACCAGGTGCGCCTGCATAGCCTTTCGCCTGAAAAGAAATCTGCGTCGCCTCAGTAATAATCAATCCTGAGCCAGCACGCTGTGAGTAGTATTCTCCAGCCAGCGCTGTCGGTACATCACCAGGCTCTACTGAACGCAGACGTGTTAATGGTGCCATTAATATACGGTTTTTTAGCGTTTGTGTACCCATTTTTACGGGTTCAAATAAGTTATCGTGTACCATGTTATGCCTTATTATGTTTGTCATTATAAATTGGTGTTCGTTATCATGATGAAGGTTTATTGAACGACCGTTACATTTATAAGGAATGCTTGTCATTATTCAAGTAATCTTTACAAACAGAAACACACGTTTATATTTATTTAATAACAGTGATATTCGCTATCTCAATTGCTTATTACAGGGTAAAATCTATGCACGCTCATACAAATAAGTTATTAGGACTCACATCAAATTACAAACATTCATACTCAACGGAGTATTGAAAGGATGCAATCTGTGCAAAAGAATCAAGTGCTACTTATTGTCAGTTCAAGCTTAGTGTTTGCCCTCACCGCCTGCCAGCCTCCTTCAGATAAAACGGCACCTGAAGCTGATACACAGACCACAACCGACCAAAGCTCTCAGCCGCTCGCAGAAGCAAAAACACCGAAAGAACTCACTAAAGCATTGGTGAAACTATCGGAAGATACATTAAAAGAGCAGCTCATTTGTAGCAAGCTGGAAGACACCATAAATACCATTGATAATAAAAGTGAAATCGAAAATATTCATGCGGTTCAGCACCAGCTAACGGCTTGCTTACCAGTGGCCGACAATACTCAAATCCTACAATGGCTAACAGAATATCAAGCGATGTATCAACGTTTTCTAAGCGTCAATAGCATTAATAATGTTGATAGCGCGATAGACAATAGCTCATTTTATGCCCTAATGCGTACGATTGAAGAAGACCAAACCGTCACTGTGGCACAACTAAAAGAGGTCAGCCCTCGTGTGCGATATTTGGTAAGTTTAATCAGGAGTGGTTCCGACGTTCATGTGCGCTATTTGGGTGAAGGTGATTATGAGTTTTATCACGACCTAACCGCCATGGCAGATATATTTATCCCTTATCTACCTGAGGATCAAGCGGCCTTTGTCCAGCGTATGGCAAAAGACAACCAAGAAATCTTTTGGTTCGATACGGCGATTGCCTTTTCTTTTGAGGAGTTGGTTGAACGTACTGTCTTTTGGGAAGACTTTATCAAGCACTATCCACAGAGTATCTTTTATAACGATGCCGAGTCGTTATTCAATATGTATCGCTATCTACTATTTTTTGGGTCCGAAAATACTCAATGGACAGATAAAGAAATACGCAACTTCTATGACTCAGACAATAAACGACTGCTGCTAAAGTTGGCTAAACGCCCCAATAATGAGCTGGCTAAAAATGTGCAAGACTTTTTCACATTTATGGAGCAATCTGATGCCGAGCGTCTGACGCAGTACCCTATACCTGACAAAGATGAAAACGGTGGTGAAATAGACGAGAGGAACATCACACAATATCAACTAAATGAAGCTTTAAATCTATCGTCACCATGGATAGCCACTCAAGATAGGAATTGTTTGACGGGCATTATTTGTGTGGATAAGGATGCTCAATAAAGCATAATAAAGCCAAAACACCTACATTACTTCATGCATGCTTCATCATCTGTTTAACCGACAACTCTAAAGATAAATAAGTGCCAAACAATATCACCATAGAGCCAACGATCGCTCGTGTGTCTAAGGCTTCTCCAAGTAACACATAACCTAGAATAATGGCAAAAATTGGAATCACTAAGGTAATACTCGTCGCTCTAGTTGGCCCGATATTTTTGATCAATTGATTCATAAAAATCAGCGCAATCGCAGTAGAAAACACGCCAATGCAAATCACCGATATCCATGCTTTTAGACTGATGCTCTGACCATAGGGAAACTCATAAAAGGTAACGGGCAACATGATAATACTGGCAATGATGAGTGAGCCTGCGGTGATGGCCACTGGTGAAACATTGTACAAATAACTTCTGGTGAAGTTGGCACCAAGCGCGTAACCAACACTGCCCAATAATGCATAACCCATTGGCAATAATCCTTCGACCAAACCTTTACTTTGATCACCGCCCCCAAACAATTTTTCGCTCATGAGAATGATCACACCAACCACACCAATAATCAAACCAAGTAGCTGTTTCTTTGATAATCTGTCTTTAAAAAAAGTGCTGGCGATAAAGCCACTCATGATTGGCACAGAGGCATTAAGCACTGCTAACACACCCGCATTTACCGATTGTGCTGAAAAAGAAAATAGCACAAAAGGTACGGCAGTGGAAAATAGTCCGACAAGCGCCAATAGCTTCCAATGCTCGCGGATACCAGCTCTGTTTTTCTTGCTGATTAACACAAAAATCAACATCACCAATCCGGCAAATATCACTCGCAGACTGGCAAAGGTAAGCGAGCCAAACTCAGGTACGCCGATACGATAAAAAACAAAGGACAGCGACCACATAAAGGAGAGCGTGATAAAGGTAATGAGGTCGCGTTTG